>SIBK01000072.1 GCA_009695205.1 Pedosphaera sp.
AATCTGCAAGGCAAGGGTAACGTAATCCTGTTTCCAGCGCCGGAGGATTGGATTGGTGAAATGGCAGGGGATATCCAGACTCGCGAACGCCTCGACGGCCTCTTGAAATTCTACTACCGAGAGGCGCATGAGTTTTTTGACCCTACGAGATGGATTGAAGCAAGAAAGAACCCTGGAAAGCGATGATCTTCATCTCCGCCCAGCACTTGGGGCAGCTCAAGGGGTCCACTTCATAAACCTGCTTGATCAACGCGGCCCATAGGAATAAAGAAACAGGTCAGAATAACACTTAGTTAAGGAAATGGCTGGATATTATTGGGCTTTTGGCTTGGTTTTGGCCGAATAAGCTCACCGGTGAGTTTATCTGGCTTTTGAGATCCTTAAAATCACTGAAGAATTCGCCAATGTGCTGGAGCCATCTGATGGAAGACTACTATCGCAACCTGTTGTCCACGTGTTCTCTACATTTTAACTAAGTGCCATTCGGGACAGGTCATTAGTTAAATAGTGCAATGATATAACTCGTAGAAGGGCCGAAAGGGAACGCTTTGGGAGGAGCGTTTCAAGAGTGTCTTGGTGGACGGGTGCGGAAAGGCGTTGGCAACGATGGCGGCGTATATCGATTTGAATCCTGTGCGCGCTGGGCTTGTGGAGGATCCGGCGGATTATCGATGGTGTGGGTATGCGGAGGCGCGGACGATGGAGGGATTGAGAAAGGTGGTTGCAGCGATAGAACGGGTGCACCCGGAGGCGGGGCACGGCTCGAAGCATCGGCCCGCCGAGGCCGTGTTGTCGAAATACCGGCTGTTTGTGTACGGAGAAGGAGAAGAGCGGGAAGGATATACGGCGGAGGGAGTGGCCTTGAGGAGAGGCTTTGATCGCGAAGCGGTCCTAAAGGTGGTGACCGAGAAATGGCGACTGGGCTTGGAAGATTTCCTGCGACTTCGGGTGAGGTATTTTGCCGACGGAGCGATCCTGGGGACTCGGGGATTTGTGGATTCACTATTTGGAGCGACGAGGGGACGGTTTGGAGCAACCCGAAAGGACGGTGCAAGGCGAGTACGAGGACTGAAGAGCGAACTTTATACGTTACGGGATTTGAAAAATCCGTCTTCGGATAGAGATGAACAGGCGAACGCCACGCGGTGCTGAATGAGAAATGCTGGCATCAGGCACAATCTGAGTCCGCTCCGGGTTCTTCGGGGACAAAGCCGCAATCTGCCGGCAATCACGGTACCCGAGATTGTAGCGAGACGAGGTCAGGTCCATCTATTTAGCAGATTTAAATTTTAAGATGACGAATAGAAAGGGATTTTTCAACGTATCTTCGGCGAAACCTTGCTCTGCCGTATTGTTCCGCAGCAGTGAACTTTGTCTTCACGCCCTTCGCATCTCTGATGCTAGCCGGCAAATGTGCTGTATAGGACTAAACAAATAAAAGCATATAGTGAATGTTTACCTGCCTGTCCGTTGGTATAAAGAACAATGCGCTGCTTACCCCCATAACTGACGGTCGAGTGAGCGGTATTGGATCGCCTCAAAAATATGTTCACTCGTGATCATTCCTCCTCCGGCGAGATCCGAAATGGTGCGGGCCACTTTCAGAATGCGGTCATAGGCCCGCGCACTAAAGTTCCAGTCGGTCATCGCGTTCTTGAGAAGCGTCAGGATCGCTTCATCGGGTTGCACGTGCTCCCGCATTTCCCGCGACGTCATCCGGGCGTTGCAAGTAACCCTGCGCCCGGCGAATCGGCGCTGTTGTATTTCGCGGGCCTGAATTACGCGCTGCCGGATCGTGTTACTATCCTCGCCGGGACGCGCCCGGCTTAAATCCGCAAACTTGACCGCAGGCACTTCTACATGAATATCGATGCGATCGAGGAGCGGTCCGGAGATTCGGTTCAGATACGCCTGAATCTCCCGAGGTGAGCAGCGGGATTCGTGGGGCATCCGCCCGTCCGGAGTCGGATTCATCGCGGCGACAAGCATGAATTGAGAGGGAAAGGTCATGCTACCCGCTGCCCGACTGATCGTGACCCGGCCGTCTTCGAGCGGCTGCCGCATGCTTTCCAGTACGCTGCGTTTGAATTCGGGAAGTTCGTCCAGGAAGAGAACGCCGTGGTGGGCGAGCGAGATCTCACCCGGGGTCGGATTCGCCTGTCCCCCGAGCAATCCAGCGTCACTGGCCGAGTGGTGTGGAGACCGGAACGGACGTTGAGTGATCAGCGATTGTCCGGAGTGCAACAAGCCAACAATGCTGTGAATTCGTGTCGTTTCCAGCGCTTCCTCCAAAGTGAGAGGTGGTAGAATGGTGCCCAGACGCTTGGCAAGCATGGATTTTCCGGTGCCGGGCGGGCCGATGAGCAATAGGTTGTGCCCCCCAGCCGCGGATATCTCCAGGGCGCGTTTCACGTTCTCCTGGCCTTTCACATCGACCATGTCGATCTCGTCCGATGGCGGGATTTCAAATAATTCACGGGTGTTCACTTTCACCGGGGCGATGGCGGACACTCCCTCCAAAAACGATATGGCCTCACGCAAGTTTTGGATGGGCAGGACGTCGATTCCAGCAACCACGGCAGCTTCGGCCGCATTGTCCACCGGAACCATGACTCCGCGGCGACCGTCCGCACGGGCGCGCAGTGCGATCGCCAGAGCTCCTTTGATAGGGCGTACCGCACCGGTCAGAGCGAGTTCGCCCACCATCAGGTAGTCCGTGAGCGACCGCGGCTCTGCCTGATCATTGGCTGCGAGGATTCCGACGGCAATCGGCAGATCGAAACTTGGGCCTTCTTTACGGACGTCTGCCGGCGCCAGGTTGATTGTCGTACGACCCATCGGAAATTTGAATCCGGAGTTGATCATGGCGGTGATCACCCGGTCCCGGGATTCCTTCACTGCGGCATCGGGCAGGCCGACGATGACGATGTGGGTGTCGCCGAAGCTGGAATCCACCTCGATCTCCATGGGGGTGGCGTCGATCCCGTGGAGAGCTGCGGAGTTGATTTGAGCGAGCACTGTGTGAGGCACGGCGGGTACTTTTTGCTAGGATAGCTCCGCAGTCGCAGTCCAAGACGCTTCGCGATACCTGACCTCGGAATTGCAAGTACGCCTGCGGTTCATAGAGAGGGAACCCGTCCAAGAATGGACGTGAATTCGGGCCATGCACGTTCGCGCGGACATAGAAGGCGCGGACTCCCGTCCGCGACTACGACGGTCCGGTTCAGGGAGAGGGAAAACCGCCAAATAATGGGCGCGAGTTGTGGCTGTGAACCGCTCCTGGGAAGAGGTTTGTGCGGACTGCCGTCCGCGACTACGAGGGAACGGTTCGTGGGGAGAACGGTGCATCACAGCTCATGAAGAACTTTCCGCCGTGGTAGATTTCAAGCAAAGTGGGGGGAACTCTTTGACTCAGCCTACGTTGCTGATGGGAAGGTATTTGTTGGGACGGACCACGTTTTTTTTGGGTTTTCACCGTCAGCCGGGATAAGCGGGTAGGGTTGCGGCTGTCGTACGCATGGCTAGGTTCCCCGTTGTGCGCGGTTACAAAGCCATTGCGGCCATGTCGGAGAACCGGGTCATTGGGGCGGCCGGGAAACTCCCATGGCATCTTCCGGAGGACTTTATGTGGTTTAAGCGGATGACCATGGGCCAGATTCTTGTGATGGGCCGGAAGACCTTTGAGTCCATCGGGAAGCCGCTGTCAGGCCGTGAAACGATTGTGTTGAGCCGGAGCGGGTTCCGGTATGATGGGGTCCGGGTGCTGCCGGATATGAAGGAACTCGATGAGGCGGTCGAGGGTGACCCGCGGGAAGTCTTTTTTTGTGGGGGCGCGGATATTTATCGACAGGCCCTGCCGCTGTGCAGTGATCTTTTCCTGACGCGGGTGAAGCGGGTGGTGGCGGGAGACGCCTTTTTTCCTGAGTTTGAGGACCGATTTGACCCCGTTTTGGATGTCATCGACAACCTGGAGTTTGTGGTGACCCACTACCGAAACCGAGCTCTGCTTCTGGCCTGAGACTGGTTGGCGGGTGTACGGTATGTACCAAACTCTCTTGTTGACATCTCCGGATCTCTTCAAGACATTGAAAAACAGATTGCCCCAACGAAATAATGCGCCTTATGGCGCACTTGTTACGCGAAATTTATGAAACATCATTCCCTGAAGCGATCCGCTCGCGTCACGCGACGCGCATTCACCCTCATCGAACTTCTCGTCGTCATTGCCATCATCGCAATTCTCGCTGGCATGTTGTTGCCCGCGTTAGGCAGGGCGAAAGATCGAGCTCTGTTGACGATCGACATCAATAACGTGAAGCAGATCCTGCTGTCGAATCACATGTACGCGTCGGATAACAATGATTACTCGGCACATCCGACGTGGGGTGGTGATTTGTCAGGGCCCGACGGCTGGGCCTACGCAGGCCCTGCCAATCCTAAAGCGGCTGCTTTTAATCCGCGCTCGTGCGGTAACCTGGATCCGGCCACGGCGGCCGGTGCCAGAGCATTTTCGAATCAAGTCGCCCTTTTCAAGATTGGGCAATTGGGGCCATTTCTCACCACGATCAATGTGATTAACTGTCCCAAAGATGTTGTTCAACGCAACACGGGAAATTTCAAGAAATGGTGGATAGTGCGGCCAGTGAAGACCACTTCCTACTGTTGGAGCGGTGTAACGGGCGGGTACCCGAAACAGGATTTGGGTGGCCGGACCTACAAGGTGTCGCAGTTCTTAGCAACGGACATTCAACTTTGGGAACAGGACGAAACAGACGGATTCCTATTCAATGATGCCGGCAACAACGTCGATGGCGCATCGGAAGGCGTGTCGACTCGCCATGCCGGAAGTCCAACCTATGCCAATTCGGGCTCGAAGGTGTCTAGAGATTTCGGTGGTGGTGCAATGATCGGTCGTTTCGGGGGTTCGGCAGACCTCATTAAATGGAAAAAATATCAAGACTTGGCGAACGCCAAGTTAAACCCGATTCCGAACGACTTGTTCTGCGGGCCGGATTATCGCAAATAGTCGACGTATCAGTTCGGCAGAACTCGTCTGAGAGTATTTTAGAAAGCTGAAGCAGTTACACCGCCCGCGCCTCACGCGGGTGTTTTTTTTGTATTTGAACTGTCGTTTCTTTTGACCTACTCCCGCAAACGCATCGGCGTCTCTGCCCGGGTGGCTTGCAGCCGCCGGATACTCGCCTCCGCCCCCTGGCGATCGTCCGCTCCCGACAGGGTGGCTTTTGGAATGCGGCTCCATTCCCCCTTCGAGAGTGTCCGAAACCACTGATCCCAAATTTGATCGCGAACCGACGGACGGGATTCGACCCCAAGAAAATACTCAAACCCGGCCGGCACGACCCCTCCAACCGCCTTCATGGATCGCTCCGCCACGCACCGAACGGCGGCGTACGGATCGTCCATCAATCCCCCGATTACTGGCATCTGCCAGTTACGTCCGGACGCTTGCAACGCGGGTTCCCATCCCAGATGCCAGGCCATTAGCACCCGTTGGCCCGCATCGCCCGAGAGTCCGAGCCGAACCGATTCAGCTACCCGGGTCTGGTCTTCAGTGAGGGAGTGCTTGGGTTGACCGTACCAGGTTGAGAGCCAAGCGTCGGACCAGGCGAGCGGTTGATCGAGGTGACACAGGTTGCAGGCGTTCGGGCGGCCGGTGGCGAGATGGTCGGCAATGCGGGGGTTGCTCATCTGATGACTGCGAATGGCGGTCAACACTCCGTACGTGGTATGCGGCATGTGACAGTTGTAGCAGAGGCTGCCGGAGGAGTTGGCCGTGTGGTGCGAGTGCGATGTGACTTGAGTAACGTCCTGGAAGCGCGGATGGCATTGAATGCAGGCGCGGTTGTCCGCGCCCTTTTTCGAAAGCTGATCGTCGGGTTCACTCTCGTGCATCGAGTGACACGAAAGGCAGGAGAACTTGCCTCCACGGTAACAGGGGGACTCGATCAATCCACTATACTCCCGACCGCTCACCCGGATCATGCCGTCGGACCAAAAGAAATCGCGGAAGATATCCGGATTATTCGCCAGGACGTTGTTCAGCCACGGTTGTCGATCCAACTGCATCGGCCGCATCACGGGCGTGGTGGATTCCAGAGAATCACCCGGGCGATAGCGGAATCCTTTTTCCGGCCAATGTTCCTCAGCGCCGATCCATTTCATTGAATGACAAAATCCGCAGATTTCTGAGGCGCGGGCCGGGTCCAACTTACTTGGGTGGATGATGGCGAGGTTTGTGACGGAGGAGTTCGATGGGTTGGCGGGGTTGGAGGATGGTTTTGGGAGTGTTTTCGCGAGCAAGACGTGGGCCTCACCGGGGCCGTGGCAGGCTTCACAGGCAATGCCGAGATTCGCAACGTGAGTGTCCCATGTCTTGGTGGCGCGATCCAGCGAGGGCTCGGTTCCCGTGGCATGGCATCGGCTGCAGACCATGTTCCACGTTTCCGGCCGGTGTTGAGTGTTGGGAGGCCGTAGGAACGTGCTATTACGGGGCACCCATTTCTGTTCCGGAATCAACCAGGTGAACGGGAATCCGATCTGGCAATTGCCAAGTCCATTCGGGACCCAGAACACCTGCATGTGGTGGGAGCCCGTTACAAGACCCATCCGGACGTCAACCGGCTCTGGGCTGGATCCGCCCGCGAGCGGTGGAATCGCGGCTTCGATGTGAACCCAGAACTCGTCATTGGTACGGCTGAGAACGTAGCGAGCACCGTCGTTGGTGAGCACGGTTTGATTGAAGCGAGCCTGTATTGAATTGGTGGACGGAAGGCGCGTCATCGTGCGGTGAAAACTCCGATGCCAGCTCGCGTATTGGTCTTGGTGACATTCGCGACAGGATTGCGCGCCGGCGTATCCGGTCACCCCTCCTTCCCGAGGGATTTCGCCCAGTGAGTCGTCGAGGATGGGGGCGGCTTTGACGGCAGGGTTGGAAGCCGAGGCGGGGGTGGGAGTGTCGGTCAAGGCATTGGACGCTGAGGAAGCAGAAGGCTCCTTGGAACAACCCAACATCACCGATAGAAGCACTAATCCTAGGAGTTGGATGCACGCCCTGTAGCCGCGCTCATGAGAGCGCGCTAAATTATGCTTTTGCGGATCGACTTTCACAGACCCGATAGACTTTCTCCAATGGAAGAATGCGCCGTCTGCCGATGGCGACATTACTCGCTTCTGAACCAGGGATGCGCCGTCGGCCGACGGCGACTACGCATGAACCGACCCGACATAACTTGTTTCTGAACCAGGAATGCGCCGTCTGCCGACGGCGACTACGCATGAACCGATTCGACATAACTTGTTTCTGAACCAGGAATGCGCCGTCTGCCGACGGCGACTACGCATGAACCGACCCGACATAACTTGTTTCTGAACCAGGAACGCGCCGTCTGCCGACGGCGACTACGCATGAACCGACCCGACATAACTTGTTTCTGAACCAGGGATGCGCCGTCTGCCGACGGCGACTACGCATGAACCGATTCGACATTACTTGTTTCTGAACCAGGAATGCGCCGTCGGCCGATGGCGACTACGCATGAACCGACCCGACATTACTTGTTTCTGAACCAGGGATGCGCCGTCGGCCGACGGCGACTACGCATCGTCCGACTCGTCACTGTCGCTTCGGGGAACACTCGCCAGTTCAACTAAATAATCCAAGAACAGGTTCTGCCTGGACAAGTTCCCGTGGCTGGTTCAGGTGATTGTACACCAGCGTATGCGGGTCAATGCCAAGGGCGTGGTAAATGGTTGCGACGAGTTGGGTCGGATGCACCGGATTTTCTGAAGGGCTGCTGCCGGTGGCATCTGATTTACCGTACAGGGCGCCGCGACTAATTCCGGCACCGGCGACCAGCGCCGTATAGCAATAGGGCCAGTGATCGCGGCCATCGGGCGAGTTGCCATTTCCACTCGTGCTCACACCGAGCCGCGGGCTGCGGCCGAATTCACCGAGGGCCACAACCAGGGTTTCCTGGAGCATGCCTTTTTGATCGAGATCTTCGAGCAGAGCGCTAAGCCCGGAATCCAGCTTGGGGCAGTGCAGGTTTTTCAGCGGCCCGAAGTTCGCAGCGTGAGTGTCCCAGGCGTCCACGTTCGGATCACCGTTGGCGACGGCCGGCCAGTTCATCTGTACGAACCGCGTTCCAGCCTCGATTAGGCGGCGAGTCAACAGGCAGCCCTGGCCAAAGGTGTGTCGGCCGTAGCGATCCCGGACCTTGTCGGATTCCTTGGTCAGATCGAAGGCATCCCGGGCGCGTCCGGAGCTGACGAGGTCGAAGGCCTTTTGGTAGTAGGAATCGAGGGCGTATTTCTCGACGGCCTTTTCCATCTCCGGCATCGCTCCATTCACTTGTTTGAGCAGCGAGCTGCGGCGTCCGAGGCGCTCCTTGCTAATCTCCTTTCGGAGGGCTAGATCGCTCAAATTGATTTCCTTGGCCGGGTCCTGATAAAAGTAATACGGATCAAATGCGGCTCCGAGGAAGCCGGCAGTCCCGCCCTTGCCGATCACGTTGGATTCCTGTAGGGGACGAGGCAGCATCACGAACGGGAGCATCGGCACCTCGGGTGGTCTCAACCGGCTAATCTGCGATCCCATGTGTGGAAAATCGTTTGGAGCGGGCGGCTCGAGCTGACCGGAGGGGGATACCCGGTCGGGCGTGTAGCCCGTCATGATCTGGTAAATCGCCGCCGTGTGGTTGAACAGGCCTGCTGGCGTGTAGCTCATCGAACGGATCAACGTCGCTTTATCCAAGTGTTGAGCCAGTTGCGGCATCACTTCGCTCACATGGATGCCTGGCACCTTGGTGCGGATCGGCTTGAATTCGCCGCGAATGTTGGACGGGGCGTCCGGTTTCGGATCCCAAATGTCCAGATGGCTCGGTCCGCCCTGCAGGTAAAGGACGATGACCGATTTCGCGCGGCCCCAACCGTTCTTTGCGGCGCCGATTGCCGGCCCGGCGCCTGGACCCTGGGCCGCCCGCAGCCGCAGGACGTCGGCGAAACTAAGTCCAAACAGGCCGGCACCACCGAGCCGCAGGAATTCTCGACGGGAAAAACCGTCGCACGTGGCACCGTATTCACCGGGGATTGAGATCATGGCGGAGTTGGATGGATTGTCTTTATTGTGGAATTGGGCTGGAGCATGGCACAGATTTCGCCAGAATAAAGCGGTAATTTACGACTGTTTCGGGGGCGGGTGTTCAGGCGTTTACGGGTGGACAGACATCCTTTCGATGAGATTCGCCCCGGCGGCACCCGTCCTCACACATCCAGCTTCGTCCAGGCCGCATTTTTCTGCGACGACGCCACGACGGCCTCGATGAAGGCCATACCCCGGACGCCATCGTCAATCTTTGGGAAATCCAGGGCGGGATCATTCTTCGCCAATTTGCGTTTTTCAGTCCGGGCGCGAATTGCGTTGGCGAAGTTCTTGTAAATATTGGCGAACGCTTCGAGGTAACCTTCCGGATGGGATGGCGGCGTGCGTGCGGCCCCTTTCGCCGCATCGCTAAGGTAGCCATTGGAGGTGCGATAAACCTGCATCGGTTGGTCGGGCCATTTCAGCAGGAGTGTGTTGGGTTCCTTCTGATGCCACTCCAGGCCACCCAGTTCGCCGTAGACGCGGATGTTCAAGTTGTTTTCTTCTCCGACACTGATTTGGGAGGCGTGCAAAACGCCCTTCGCTCCCCCTTTGAAACGCAGGAGGATGTTGCCGTCATCGTCGAGCTTACGGCCCTTTACAAAGGCTGTGAGATCGGCAGCCAGTTCCTCGATTTTCAGGCCGGTGATGTATTCGGCGAGGTTTTCTGCGTGTGTTCCGATATCACCGATGCAGCCGGCAGCGCCCGAACGTTTGGGATCGGTCCGCCAGGCTGCCTGTTTCTGACCCGATGCTTCAATCCGGGTCGCCAACCAGCCCTGCGGATACTCGGCGACTACCTTCCGGATTTCGCCCAATCTTCCAGACGCCACGAGGTGCCGCGCCTCCTTCACCAGAGGATAGCCTGTGTAGTTGTGGGTGAGTCCGTACAGCAAACCGGATTTCCGCACCAGCGCCTGAAGCTCCTTTGCCTCGGCAAGGTTGAAGGTCGCCGGTTTGTCGCTCAGCACGTGGAAACCATGCTCCAGCCCCATTTTTGCAGGTGGAAAATGGACATGGTTCGGAGTGACAATGGAGATGAAATCCATGCGTTGGTCCGCAGGAAGCGACGCCTCCGTCCGAATCATTTCCTCAAAGCTCCCGTAGCATCGCGCCGGCGGGAGGAAGAAGTCCGCACCCGAGGCCCGGGCTTTCTCTGGGTCCGAGGAGAAGGCGCCGCACACAAGCTCGACCTGCTGGTCCATTGCTGCCGCGATGCGATGAACCGCGCCGATGAACGCTCCGCGTCCGCCGCCGACCATACCGTACCGAATTTTCCTGCTCATAGTTTTGGAATTCCGTTTTTGAAGGTGAAATTTGCCGGCGCCAAGCTTGCCGTCCCAACGCGGGCCGTCAATGGTGAGCACTACTCCCGCAGTTGACCCTGGGCAGATTTGTGTTTTCTCTCGTACTCCGTGTCCGACTCCGTCCCCCCCACTCATGTTCGAATGATCCTCACCATCGCGTACGATGGATCCGCCTATGCCGGCTGGCAGATGCAGGTCGGCGTCGTGACTGTGCAGCAACGAATCGAGGAAGCATTGGCCAAACTCTTTCTGTCGACGCCTCGTTTGCACAGCTCGAGTCGGACCGACACCGGCGTGCATGCCCGCGGGATGAAAGCGCATTTCGATGTTCCGAAGGCGGAATTTCGCATGCTTCCCCAGAAACTCGTCCTAGCGATCAATGCCCACTTGCCCGAAGACATCCGAATCAATGGGGCGCGCAAAGCCAAATCGGGGTTTCACGCCCGCTTTAGCGCCATCGGAAAGCAGTATCGGTATTTTGTTTGGAATCATCCCTCCGCGGATCCACTCCTCCGAAGACAGACATGGCATGTGCCTCGGGCGCTGGATCTGACCGCCATGCGGACCGCCGCTAGAACCCTGGTTGGGCACCACGATTTCCGGGCCTTCAGCGCCACACCCGGCTACGAACGCGAGAACACGGTTCGCCACCTCACCCGGTGCGATGTCCTCCGATCCGGCGCCCTTCTCACCTTCCGGATCGAGGCGGACGGTTTCCTCTATAAAATGTGCCGGGGAATTGTGGGAACGCTTGTGCAGGTCGGCTTTGAGCGGTTTCGACCGGACGAAATCCTTCCAATGTTGGAAAGTCAGGATCGATCCGTGGCGGGCATGACCGCTCCCGCACAGGGATTGGTGTTGTGGCGGGTCTACTACAAAGCTTCCAACCGCTTGCAAACAACCGCTTTGATGACTATGTAACCACGGTGGACTTTCGAACCGTCTCAATCTCTATGGTTTCCGCCCTGCTTTTCGTGGGGTGCGGCCGCGATGAAGTCCGAGTGTACCAGGCACCCAAAGATCCGGCGCCTACCTCAGCAGCCTCCGGTTCGTCTGGCTCAACGGCGGCTTCCGATCAACCGCCCGCTGGACGCTCCTCCAGGGCACCCTGGGTTGTTCCAGACGGCTGGGTTGATAAGCCCGTCGACGGCGGTATGCGCCGGGCCAGCTTCGGCGTCAGCACTCCCGACGGACGAAGTGCGGACATTTCGGTGGTGCTTCTTTCCGGCGAGGCGGGCGGCAGCTTGGAAAACGTCAATCGCTGGCGGGGTCAACTTAAACTGGCACCGATCTCCGCGGAGGAACTCGAAAAGGTGACGAAGATTGCTAAAATTGGGTCCCGTGAATCGGCACTGTACGATTTTGTTAGCACCGAAAACGTCCTGGAAGGCAAGTATAGGGCCCGGACCCTGGCCGCGGTGTTGCCGGCGGGCGAAGCCACTGTGTTCTTCAAAATGACGGGCGAAAATGAGGTGGTCTCTGCAAATGAAGAAAAGTTCCGCGAGTGGATCGCCTCGGTAAATAACGGGGGACCCGGGGGGGCCGAGGAGCCTAATGCCTCTGCTTCGAATGGATCGCCATCGCCAAATCGGCCATCGGTGGCTGCTGGCCCAACTGCGAACATGCGTGGCCCGGTAACGCCGCCACCGGCGACGGGTCTTCCGCAGTGGGAGGTGCCGACTCATTGGAAATCGCTGCCGCCAGCCCCGATGCGCCTCGCCAGCTTTGAAGTATCCGGCCCGGACGGTAAGACGGCCGATATGTCGGTTGTCGCGCTTGGACCGCAGGCGGGCGGGACGCTCGCTAATCTGAATCGTTGGCGCGGGCAGATCGGTTTGCCACCGCTGGAGGCCGCGGACTTGGCGAGCGCAGCCCAACCGTTGAAGCTCACCGACGGCTACGCGACGCTATTCGACATGGTCGGAGATCGAAATCCAAAGGGTGACGCCAAGCGGACTCGAATTCTCGCCGCGATCGTTCCGCGCACCGACCGAACGTGGTTTTACAAACTGACTGGCGACGACACCTTGGTGGTGGCGGAGAAGGCTGCCTTCAGTCGTTTTGTGCAATCGGTGAAATACTAACCTCACAGTCTGTCGCACCGCTCACGCATTCTTCTGGAACAATCATGCTGAAACCCATCATCAAACTGCTGACCTCGCTTCGGCTGACCGTCACCTTGCTTGCCCTGGGAGTGGCGGTTGTTTTTTTTGGGACCTTGGCGCAGACGAGCGATGGTCTCTATGTGGCGCAAAGTCGCTATTTTCGCAGCTGGTTCTCGACTTGGTCGCCACACACCGTTCCGTGGATTGTTGTGCCGTTGCCGGGTGGATACCTCCTGGGAACACTTCTGCTGGTAAATCTCGTCTCCGCCCACATTCAACGGTTTCGGTTTTCCTGGAAGAAATCAGGCATCTTCCTCACACACCTGGGAATTATACTGTTGCTGTTGGGGCAATTGTTCACCGATATGTTCGCCCGGGAAAGCCGGATGAGCTTTGCCGAGGGGGAATGGCGCAACTACACCGAGGATTTTCAAAAGACAGAACTCGCGGTGCTCACTGACGCCTCCGACCGAGCCTACGACAGCGTGGTCGTGATTCCCGAATCCGTGCTCACAGCCCGAGGTGAAACCGCTCACTCAAGCCTCCCCTTCAAGATTCGTGTTCGCGAGTACTACGAGAATGCTTTACTCCGGGCACGAGCCCCGTTTGTCGATACCAACCGTCCGCCGGCTTCGTCCGAAGGGGTGGGAGCACGGGCGGTGGTCGACGGGCGTCCTCCGACCCGCGAGATGGACAAACGTAGCATGCCTGCCCTGGTCGCGGAGCTGATCGGATCGAAGGGTTCCCTCGGCACCTGGCTTTTTTCCATGGTGCTGGATCCCCAGGACGTCGTCGTGGAAGGGAAGACCTTCCGAATTAGCCTTCGGGATATGCGCTATTATCAGCCATTTTCGGTCCGTTTGCTAAAGACTACGCACGAGACCTATCTAGGCTCAACGCGCGCTAAGAATTATCAGAGTCGGATCCGGCTTGAACATCCAGGGGGCGGTGGCGATCGCGAAGTGGACATCTATATGAACAACCCTCTCCGATATAGCGGCCTCACGTTTTTCCAATCCCAGATGGGTAATGAGCTTCGTGATGGAAGCGGCCGCGGAACGAGTGTGTTTCAGGTGGTGAAAAATCCATCCTGGATAGCCCCCTATGTTGGGTGTGGTCTCGTCGCAGCGGGTCTCGTCGTGCAATTTTTGATTCACCTCGTCGGGTTTATTCGGAAGAAGGCATAACTCACACCTTGGCTGTGTTTAGGAACATTTCGGCCGGACATATTTTTTTATGAAAACCAAGCTGCCATGGCTGATTCCGCTCGCATTTCTCTTGTGGTTCCTCGGATCCGCGCGAATGCCGGCGGACAAGGAATTTTCTCTCAACCTGTTCGGAAGTTTGCCGGTCGTTTTCAATGGACGCCATCAGCCGCTGGATTCCATCGCCCGCAACGCCCTCCTGGCTCTGCATGGAAAGCAGACAGCAAACCTGGAGCCGTGGAAAGGGGTTCTCGAGGGGCCGCGGATCCTCTCCGCCACGGAGTGGCTATTGACGGTGATGGCGAATCCGGAGGTAACGGATCAATGGCCCCTTTTTCGCGTGGATCATCCGGAGGTGATCAGCCTGCTGGGCTTGCCAGACAAGGATCGCGAGAAACAATCCGACGGAAAGCACTACGCGTGGACGCAGGTCGCATCGGATCGGAATTTCCAACTGATGCAGACGAATTCGGCTGTGGCCGAAGAGAAGAAAACGGAGGTTCGCACTCCGTTTGACCAGGCGATCCTCCGGTTGAACTCGGCAATGACCCTCTATTTCCGACTAAAGAATTCAATACAACCGCAAGACGCCAAGGATTGGGCGGCAGAATTGGCGGCACTGGACTTGCTGATACCGCCGGGCATCGCAGCGGCGAGAGCGAGCGAAGCGGGGCGCCCCTACGATACCAATGCGCTGGAGGCGCTGCTGCGGCCTGTCGGCCGGATGCAGGTCATGTCCCGCCTGGAACCGCCCCTGGTGATTCCTCCCCAGGATCCGGTCCGCCAGCCCGAGAACTGGACCCGGACCGGAGAGGCGCTGATGAGTCATATACGGGGCGAACCTCTTCCTGCTGCGGTGAGCGACTATGCCGCGATGGTATCGGCATTTCGTCAGGGTCGGGGGGCCGACTTCAACCAGGCTGTAGGGCGGTACCACGACCGTCTGCAAGGGGCGCACTCGCAGGAAATCCTGAAGACTTCCCGGGAACAGTTCTTTAATCATTTGGCTCCATTCTATAAGGCGATGGTGATCTATGTAGCCGCATTCTTGCTAGCCGTCTGCTACTGGTTCAACTTTTCCGAATGGGCCCGGCGTTCAGCATTTGGTTTGATCGGCTTTGGCTTTCTCATCCACACGTTGGGCCTGCTTTTCAGGATGTGGCTGGAGGGTCGCCCACCGGTCACCAACCTTTACTCTTCGGCAATTTTTATCGGCTGGGGAGCCATCGTTCTCGGGATGCTCTTGGAACGGTTCTGGCGGAATTCAATCGGTCTGGTGGTCGCGAGCGCCATTGGTTTCATCACGTTGGTCATCGCGCACAACTTGTCCCTAAAGGAGGACACCTTGCAGATGATGGAGGCGGTGCTCGACACCAACTTCTGGCTCGCGACCCACGTGGTCATCGTCACGCTCGGCTATGCCAGCACGTTCGTCGCCGGGTTTTTGGCGATGGTTTATATCGTGCGTGGATTCTTTACGAAAAGTCTGGATGTAAACACCGGGCGATCTTTGGCTCGCATGGTCTATGGCATTGTGTGTTTTGCCACCCTGTTCAGTTTTGTGGGCACGGTGCTGGGCGGAATCTGGGCCGACCAATCGTGGGGCCGTTTTTGGGGGTGGGATCCCAAGGAGAACGGAGCTCTGATTATTGTGCTCTGGAATGCCATGATCCTGCACGCGCGATGGGGCGCCTTGGTGAAGGATCGAGGGCTGATGTGCATGGCGATCGCCGGGAACATCGTCACCGCTTGGTCATGGTTTGGAGTCAACATGCTTGGCATCGGATTGCACAGTTACGGGTGGATGAGCGGCGCCTTCAAATGGCTCGCCCTCTTTGTGGTTAGCCAGTTACTCCTCATTGCTATAGGATTTTTGCCGCCGACGCTCTGGAGAAGCAACGCCCTCAAACCGACGACCCGATAGGCTCTCGCCCGAATTCAAGATTCGCGGGCCTCATCATGGGAAAGTATTTTCATGTCCTGAGCATCGGTGTGCAAAACACACTGGTGTACCGGATGAATTTTCTGTTCCGGGCGGCGTTCGGATTGATCCCGCTCGCCGGCACGCTTTTCGTCTGGAAGGCGATTTATGCGGATAAAGGACCGGAGGCTGATATCGGCGGTTATACGCTCGCCCAGATGATCAGTTACTACCTGCTGGTAACGCTCGTCGACGCGTTGACAGCCGTGGCGGAGGATGACTGGCAGATTGCGGCGGATATCCGCGAAGGGCAAATCAGCCAGTTCTTATTGAAACCGATCGACTATTTGACCTACCGGCTATGCCTGTATCTCTCGGGCCGGACAATTTATACGATTTTCGCCTCAATTCCCGTCGCGATCTTCATCCTGATCCTGCGAAACTATTTTGTGGGTGCGGCTGATTGGCTGACCTTGGGCTGTTTTCTGCTGAGCACATTTCTGGCGGGGATTCTGCAATTCTTCATCGCCTATTCGATGGCGATGCTTGCCTTTTGGGTGCTCGACGTCAGCACCTTCATTTTCATCCAATTTGCTTTCGAATACCTGGCGAGTGGGCATTTGTTTCCGTTGGATATCCTTCCCGCAGGCGTGGCGCGAGCGATTCAGTTTACGCCCTATCCCTATCTCCTGTTTTTCCCGGTGGGTGTTTATCTCGGTCGGATCCAGGGGACGGACCTATGGGCTGGGTTTGCAATCCAGGCGGCGTGGGTGTTTGGCGGTTGGCTGCTGTGCCGCTGGTTGTGGTCGCGTGGGGTGCGAAAGTACTCGGCGTTCGGCGGGTGATCCGGCAAACACAAAAACGGGGAAGGGGATAACCCCAACCCCGCCTTCTGAAATGGATGCGAAACCCGGAGGCCGCGTGAAAGTCTGCCGACTTATTTTGCCTTGGCGGCCACCTGCTCCCGTGCTTTCTCCTTAACCGCCGTGGCACCCTTGCCGATGCGGCCTCGGAGATAGGTCAGCTTCGCGCGCCGCACAGCCCCCTGCCGTTCTACGTCGACTTTGTCCACTCGAGGGGAGTGGATCGGGAAAACACGTTCGACACCTTCGCCATAACTGATCCGGCGCACGGTGAAGGTTTCATTCAGCCCACGGCCCCGCTTGCCAATGACCACGCCAGCAAAAATCTGGATCCGCTCCTTGTCGCCTTCGACGACCTTGGTGTGGACCCGGACACTGTCACCGACACTAAATTTCACAGGTTCCTTGCGGTACTGCTCCATTTCGATCTTATCAAATAATGCACCCTTGTTCATATCCATTCTCCCAATTCCATTTTCTATACTGTTTTAAATATTTTTTCCAGCATCGGCGCTTCCTGCACCGATATCCGCACCCGCTTTCGCAGCCGAGGGCCGGTTTGGAACCGTGCGTACCGGTTGCTGCCACCGAAGTCGTTCCCAAAGGTCGGGCCGCCGCTCGGCTGTTCGCCGCCACGATTGCTCGCGTCGCCAACGTTCAATCGCGGCATGATTTCCCGAAAGCAGCACCTCGGGCACCGACCAACCACGAAATTCCGCAGGCCGCGTCCAGTGCGGATACTCGAGCATCCCCTGCGTGAACGACTCATCCGTCGCGCTGAGATCATCTCCCAAAGCTCCGGGGAGCAGACGGGTGACCGCATCAATAATCACCATGGCCGGTAACGCCCCGTTGGTCAGCACGTAATCGCCGATCGAGAGTTCGTCGTCCGCCAAGTGTTCGCGAATTCGCTCGTCGTAGCCTTCATAACTTCCGCAAACAAAGAGCAAATGCTCCTCGCCTGCCAACTCACGCGCAATCTGCTGGGTGAATACACGACCGGCCGGGCCAGTCAGTATCACTTTCGTTCGCGGCCCCCGAAGGGATTCCACGGCTTCAAAGAGCGGTTCGGGCTTGAGAACCATTCCAGGTCCTCCACCGAAGGGACGGTCATCAACCGTCCGATGACGGTCATGTGTCCAGTCCCGCAAATCCCGTATCCTCAACTCAAGGATGCCGGCTGTTCGAGCCCGTCCGACGATACTCTCGTCCAACGGTCCAGCGAACATGGCCGGAAACAGGGTCAAAACCTCGATTTTCATCGGCGGTGGCGGGTCCCCTGCGGGTCCACCCCCGGCGGCCTCAAAGGCCGTCGTCGTCTTCCAAAAGTTCCAACGTACATCGCTGACCGCTTTTCATTGCCCCCACTTGCAAGAGGGAACGAATGGCCTGGATCGTGCCGCCCTTGCGACCAATCACCTTGCCAGCGTCGGCGGCGTCCACGCGCAGTTCGTAGACCGTCATCCCATTGCGGTTGACTCCATTCACGGACACCGCATCAGGGCTGTCCACCAAGCCCTTCACCACATACTCAAGAAAAGCTTTCATGGGCGAATAGGATTGCGAGCGACAGATGGGTGTCAGGCTGCTGCGGCGACCTTGCGGCCTTCGCGCCTGATCATGCTGTCGACAGTGTCGCTCGGTTGCGCGCCCACGCTGAGCCAGTACTTGGCGCGATCGAGGTCCAAGGTGTAGTTATGCCCCGGCTTCAGTGGATGGTACGTTCCGAGTTCCTCAATGAACTTGCCATCCCGCGGGCTGCGAGTGTCGGCTACGACCACACGATACACCGGATGGTTTTTGGCCCCGGCACGTTTCAAACGAATCTTAACTGACATATTCTTATCCGTATGCCTTCCGCCCATCGGGAGGCCGACTTTCCTTACTCAAAAGGAGCGGGAGACTAGACACTCCAACGTCGAGTGCGCAAGCCCCAAAATCCGTTCCTTTCGGTCGTCGCCACCGGTAAGCACTCCATTAGGTTGTTTCAGACATGACGCAACCTTCACAACCTGATCCTGTTAGGCAGGTCATAGCATCGGATTTTCCCATCGCAAGATTCTCCATTTTGGGTCTGCAGCAATTTCAGTTGAGTTTACATTGATAAAAGTGAGGACCGCATCCAGAACGGCAATTTCCTGGTAAGCATGGTGGGTTCTTCACTCGACTGACCTGCCAGTCCTCAAATCCTCGAGAGAATCACGGAGGTTGGCCCCGTCTTTCCCGGCGGATCCAATAGATTACTCACGCATTCTGGAGGAATTTCCGCTTTTACTTAGTCGTTCCACCGGATGATCCTCGGCGCATGGATCGTCGGGAATTTTTGAGTTTTTCAGGACTGTGTGGCGCGGCCACTGCCGTTGGCGGTGGGATCGCCGGGTGTGTCGGCCGCCCACCCAGTGGATCCTGGAGTTCGCCCCTGCGCTTCGAGTTGGCGGACCCGACGGTCGCCACGTTGCAGCGCGGCATGACGGAAGGCCGGTATACCGCGGTTTCCTTGGTCAAAATGTACCAAGATCGGATCCGCGAACTCGACCAGAGCGGACCCGCCTTGAAGTCGGTGATCGAATTGAATCCCGACGCCCGGAGAATCGCAATCGCGTTGGATCGCGAGCGCCGTCGCCGAGGTCCACGCGGCCCACTCCATGGAATTCCGGTGCTCATCAAAGACAACATCGACACGCAGGATGGCATGACGACTACGGCGGGGTCGATGGCTTTGGCGGGGTGGCAGCCTCCCCACGACGCCTTCCTGGTAGAGCGTCTGCGGGTGGCTGGCAGCGTTTTGCTGGGCAAGACCAACCTGAGCGAATGGGCCAATTTTCGCGGATCACGTTCATCCAGCGGCTGGAGCGGTCGCGGCGGGCAGACACGGAATCCCTATTTCACGGACCACAATCCGTCGGGATCCAGTTCCGGCTCGGCGGTTGCGGTTTCGGCGAATCTCTGTGTCGTGGCAGTGGGCACCGAGACCGACGGCTCCATCGTTTCACCCGCGTCGTACTGCGGTGTGGTGGGCATCAAACCCACGGTCGGACTCGTGAGTCGCCGCGGCATCATACCGATTTCGTCCAGCCAGGATACAGCAGGACCCATGGCGCGATGTGTGGCGGACGCGGCGGCGCTGCTGGGGGCGATGGTGGGCGAGGATCTTCGGGACGCCGCCACTGCGGGTTCGCAGGATCGGGGGCAACGCGACTACACGCAGTTCCTGGATCGCGACGGCCTGCGGAGCAAACGCCTTGGGGTGATCCGCAGCGACTTCAAGGTGCACCGGTTGGCCGATCCCGTATTTGAAGCGGCACTGGTGGCGATGCAGCGTTGTGGTGCCGTGCTTCTGGATCCGGTGAAACTCCCGGCCTTCGATGGCGTGGGAAGTGCCGAATTCCAGGGGATGCTGTATGAATTCAAAGCGGGTTTGAACGCCTATCTCGGGGCGATGGGGCCTAAGGCACGTGTGCGATCCCTGGCCGAGCTGATTGAATTCAACAAGCGGCATCGGGAGTGCGAACTTCCGTTTTTCGGCCAGGAGACCCTGGTGCGCGCGCAGGAGAAAGGGGGATTGGACGAACGACCGTACTTGGAGGCCCGGGAGCGCTGCGCTCGGTGGCGAATGGAGTTGGCAACTTTTTTTGAGAGTGAAAAACTCGATGCCTTGGTGGCGCCGACCGCGGGTCCCGCAGGCTCGCTGGATCCTGTCCATGGGGATCACGGCCTGGGCGGGAGCTCCAGCTACGCTGCCGTAGCAGGTTTCCCGAGCATCACGGTCCCTTGTGGCGAGGTTTGGGGATTGCCGGTCGGCATGTCCTTTATCGGGTCGGCGTGGCAGGAGCCGAAGTTGATCGCGGTCGCCTTTGCGTTTGAGCAGGCCACCCACGCTCGGCGATCCCCGCGGTTCCAGTTGCGATTTCCCACGAGCTGACCCTCAGCACCAACAGTGCCGTCGGGAAGACGATGCACCGGTTCAGCGCCAGAGTTCCCAATTTCCACCCAGGCGGCCTGGAACGACTTGCGCGGGCGCCATGACCCGCCGGCGTGCACCGGACCGTACGACGTTAGGCGGGTGGCTTGAGAAGGCGGGGTGGGGGCCCCCCCGTTTCCGCGTCGATCCAGGCCATGTATCGGGCACTGCCGCCGGTGAGTTGCACGGTAACAAACTGCGGTGTGTCGTACGGATGTTCCCGCAGCACTAGTTTTTCCAGCGCCCCCAGCTTTTGGCGTGTCGTTTTGAAAGTCAGCAAAACCTCGCGGCTCTTTTCAAGTCGCCCCTGCCACCAATAGTGCGACTCGACTCCGGCTCGTAGCTGGGCGCACGCAACCAGCCGTTGATTGAGGGCCAGGCGGGCGAGGCGGCGGGCGGTTCGGAGATCGGGCGCCGTGACCCAGGCGACCGAATGACGAGGGCGGGATCGTTTCATTGTGCGATGTCCAGTAAGTCGTGGATTCCGATTTAACGCAACTGCGTGGCCGCGCACCGGGCGTCCCATCTGCTGGGGCGCATCCCGTGTTGTTGGCGCTCCCAACTCGCATTGCCCGCGATTTACCGATTTTTAACGCTTGCCAGCACGTGAATGATGCTCGGAGCAAAGCTGCGGAGCGGCGCCAGAGAGTAGCCCCAGGACTCCGGATCCCGTGGAATCTAAATGGTCCGTCTCCCAGCATTGCGGCAACTGCACACATTCCATTTACTCTGATTGAACACAACCTTTTGTTGCCTATGCGACAAAAGGTTGCGTGAGCGATTAATTGGACCGTAAAGCAGAGTGCAATGCTTGACGGTTGCCCTTCGGAGCCGATCTAATGGGCGGACACCATGAGACCTTTGGCCCCATTCCAATCCAGTGGGCTGTTTCTCGGTGGTGCCATTCCTGATGGCCGCCGCAGGCGGACAATGGCCCGGAAAGCTGCCGAAGGAAGGTGTTACCATCGATCGGTCCGGCCGGACAACGGCTCTCAGGAGATTGGAGTCGCTTCCCTATCATTTGCTCTATGACTGCTTCATCACAATTCCTTCGGCGGGACCCAGCTCAGGTTGAGCCCTGGGTCGAAACCTGCGGACAAATCCGCTGCCTCATTGAAGAAAAGGACGGCGCGGCCGGTGAGGTACACCACGTCCAGATCCAAGACGCCAAACTTCACTACCACGCACGCACCGACGAATTTTACTACGTGATTGACGGCCAGGGAACCATGATCCTGGACGACGAGCAGATCGAGTTGCACAAGGGAGTTGTTGTCTATGTGCCTCGCGGCGTGAAGCACAAGGCGATCGGAAATCTGACCGTCCTGACCGTCTGCGTCCCGCGCGGTGTGCTGAGCGACGTGCACGAATTGGAATGAAGAGGTTGGAAGGAACGGATCGTTTCAAGGCAGACTGCGCTCATGCTTCCCGGTATCAAACAATTCGATCTCACCGGCCGCGTCGCACTCGTCACGGGCGGATCGAAAGGCCTCGGCGCCGCGATGGCCGCGGGCTTGGCCTCGGCTGGCGCGAACGTCGCCCTCGTGAGCCGGAACGGCGATGAGGCCTCGAAGGCCGCGCACCAGATTGCGACGGATCATGGTCACCACGCCTTCGGTCTCGCCGCTGACGTCACCAATCCCACGCAAGTCGGGGCTATGGTCGCCGCGGTGCTGCGCGAATTCGGCCGGTTAGATATCCTGATCAACAGCGCCGGCATCAATCTCCGTGGTCCGATCGAGGCGCTGACCTATGAACAGTTCCAACAGGTGCAGCGGACCAATGTGGACGGTACATGGCTTTGCTGTCGGGCAGTCGTGCCACAGATGAAGCAAGCCGGCCGGGGCCGGATCATCAACCTCGCCAGCGCGCTCGGTCTTGTCGGTCTCGCGAACCGTACACCCTACACGACCAGCAAAGGTGCTGTCGTCCAGATGACTCGCGCGCTCGCGGTCGAGCTCGCGCCGGCCGGCATCAACGTGAATGCGCTGTGCCCCGGGCCATTTCTCACCGAGTTAAATGCCCCCATCGCCAACTCCGAGGAGGCGCAGAAATTCATCGTTGGTGCCACGGTGCTGAACCGCTGGGCGCAGCTCGAGGAGATCCAGGGGGCCGCCATCTTTCTCGCGAGCGACGCAGCGAGCTATGTCACTGGCAGCATGCTTTGCGTTGATGGTGGATGGACGGCCCATTGAATACACGCATATCAATGGCGCCCGCGTCCTCCACCGGGAGGTCCACCGGGTCTCCCTCCGCCGCCTGCCCATCCTCCGTTCATCCCTCCGTGTCCTTGGTTCCCATGGTTGATGGCGCCCCCCCCGTGGCCCCCACCCGGGGGTCCACCGGGTCTCCCTCCACCACCCGCCCATCCTCTGTTTATCCCTCCGTGGCCTTGGTTTCCATGGTTGATGGCGCCCCCCCCGTGGCCCCCGCCCGGAGGACCACCGGGTCTCCTTATACCACCCGCCCATCCTCCGTTCACCCCTCCGTGGCCGTGGTTCCCATGGTTGCCTCCGCCCCCCCCGTGGCCCCATCCATACCCGTACCGATACGGCGGATACCAACCCCAAGAATTCCAAAATCCTAAATAGATCGATGGGTAGCCAGCGTAACCGTAATAAGGATAGTTGGAGGGATAGTACGATGGGTAGTTGTAGGACGCAGAGTAGTCGTATTGCACGGACGCTTGCCTGACAGTCGTGACTGTCGTTGGGGTGGCATAGACGACTTGGGGAGCCGGCTGCGCGAAGCCAGTCGAACTCGGAAAAGTAGCGTTCCCAGAGGGTTGTGCCAGTGCCGTTTCTTCCGCCTTCTTCAACATCGCCACGATGATCTCGTCTTTCACGTGGTGGAGGTGGAGGTGGATCATTTCGTCGCAACTGGGTCTCGTCACGCCAGCTTTCGCCCGGACGTACTCAGCTTGGACTCCTTCCGTCAGCCCCGCATCCTGCAACCGAACGAGTTCTCGCACTGTCTCCGACATCATTCGTTCATCCGCCGGTTTCTTATCCTGAATGTCTGCAGCTTGAACTCTACCTCTCGGCCCCGTGGCACCCGCCAACGCGAGCAAGGCGATCACGCTCAAGATGTGCCGGTGTCTAGATTCGCTTCCGTGCGGCCTGCTGCCCAATGCTCCGGGTTGCGTCTTCATACCCTACCGTTACGCCTGCGGACCTCTCTCGACAAGCGCGATTTACCTTCACCTCCGGGCTTCTGGTATCGGGGTTGCCGGGGTTGAGCAGCCATTCTTTCGAGAGGGTAGGGACCGCTTCGAAATTCAAGTCTTTGGAGTTCACGGTGGTATGCCTTCCTGCGCTCCGACTGCGCCCTCAGTGTGCCGTGACGAAAGCATTGCACGCGGCGGTGAACCTCGATCCAATCCAGGCATGAACCCGACCGTTGTATCTCGTCGTGATTTCATCCGCCTTGGCACTGCCGGCACCGCTGCGGCCGCGGTCGCGCCCGCTATCCTCGGCACCGACGCGCGCGCCGCGGCGAAGAAGCAGGCCGGCCCCGTGTCCGAGAGCGGTGGCTGTTGCCTTACAAAGTCTGGAGATTTCTACAACGTTGAGCGTGGCAATCCTCCTCCGTATCAGTTACCGTTGGAAAAGCGCATCGAGATCGGCATGGAGCGTGAGACGTGGCAACTCGAGGTCATCGCCGACGCTGCGAGCAATTCGAAGATCGAGCGGCCGCTGCTCAAGGCCGGCGGCAACGCCCTAACATTCGACGCGTTGCTGAAGCTCGCGGCCACGAAAGCAACCAGTTACCTCAAGGTCATCACGTGCAACAATCTCTCCGACCCACTCGGACACGGGCTTTGGGAAGGCGTGCCGTTGCGGGATGTGCTGTGGATCACGGGGCCGGTCGAGAATCTTCGCCACGTTTACTATTACGGTCATCACAACGAGGACCCGGAGCAGATGTTCAAGTGCTACCTGCCGATAAATCGTATCTTCGAGGATCCGCCTGGCGAGTTGCCCGTGATGCTTTGTTACAAGCTCAACGGCGAATTCCTCACGGGCGAACGGGGCGGCCCCGTGCGTATGATCGTGCCGGAAGCCTATGGGTTCAAATCTGTAAAATGGCTCCAACGCATCGTTTTCACAAACGCGCACCAGTCCGACGACACCTACGCTAAGGGCAACAACGACACGAACAGTTGGTTAAAAACATTCGCACGCTTCGCCGAGTTGCCTGAGAAGCTCAAGGCGGGCGAATCGCTCACACTCCACGGCAACGCGCAGGTAGGTGTCTCCGGCCTTGCGCAGGTTCAATACTGGCTCCGTAATGTGGATGAGCCGCTACCCAGTAACGATCCGTATTTCACCCGGGTGCCGTGGCAGGATGCGCAGATCGTGCCCTTCGATGCCGAGGCGATCAAAGGCTTCGTCCACGCAACGCTGCACCCGGCGCAGTTCGATCTGGCGACGAAGCGCCCGCGCGAATGGCCGCTGCGTCACACGCTCTGCCGATGGGCGGCCGAACCGCGCAGGCTCGCGGTGGGCAACTACGAACTCCGTTGCCGCACCATCGACAAAGCCGGCTACCCGCAACCGATGCCGCGGCCGTTTCCGAAATCGGGGAGAAACCAGATTCAAACCGTGAAGCTTGAGGTGGTTGCTTAGCCGACGGGGCGCCGAATCGATCGAATATAAACCATCCAAAGCGACGTCATCATCGACGTGCGGCTATTTTCTCCGCGCACAAGGCGCGAGGACCCCAAGACTTATTTTGTTCCCGCCCCGACGGCGGTGGCGGTGGGATTTTTCGACGGGTCCCGAAAGAAGATAAGAAACACAACCAACACCGCTGCAGCGCCCCAAGCGGGGTAAATCCAGATGCTGTGCCAGTCGTGGGCAATGGCTCCCCGAGGGTTCGCGAGAGTGTGCAACGCCTGCGATTTGCCCGCCAGCGTACTGCCGACAAAATTGCCAACACCCCAC
>SIBK01000073.1 GCA_009695205.1 Pedosphaera sp.
TGGACAGTTGGAAGCTCGCTTCAAAGGCCGGGGTCAATTCTGCAAGCGTCCTGGCCTCCGCAGCCTAATGGCCTCAACGTTCTTTTCAAAAATCACGACGAATCCATCCTTTGGAACTAAAAATCTCCAACAACCTCGGGATGCGCCCTCAGCGATTCGGTCGTCACTTCGGCCGGTTTCATCGCTCGGAGCTTCGTGAGCAGCTTGTCGCCGTTGCCGTTCACGATGAGTTCCAGCGAACGGCCGTCGCGCTTCACCGACTTCGCCGCCTCAAACTCGTTTGCGGCCGGGGCATCTCCTTCGAAGCGCGCTCGCAGCCGCCGGAACTTCGACCGCGCTTCGTCCGCGTCGGAGGTGAGCACAGCCTTGCCGTGGTCAAGTACTGTGAAGCGGTCGATCAACCCATCGAACTCGGTGATCAGATGCGTGGAGACGAACACGGTGCGCTTGGCTGGAGCGGCGTCCTGATACGCGCCGATCACCGTCTGGATGAACTCTCGTCGAACGAGCGGGTCGAGACTGGATGTCTGTTCATCGAGCACAAGCATCTCCGGCTCCGCGGTGATAGCCCCGATAAGCGCGAGCTGCGTGCGCTGTCCTTTGCTCAGCCCGGAAGTCGGCGCGTCTGGATCGAGCTGGAACTGTGCAATCAGAGCGGAATCCAAGTCGAGGTTCCAGCGCCGACGAAAGCTCGCCTGATAGTCGAGCGCCTCGCGCACACTCATCCACGGGTAAAAGGCGACAAAGTCCGGCACGTATGCGAGGCGCGCTGCGGGTCGAGACCCAATACACGCACGCTGCCGGCGGCGGGCGGCAGCAGGTTGAGCAGGCACTTGATGGTCGTCGTCTTGCCCGCACCGTTGCGGCCAAAGAAGCCGTAACACTGGCCGGGCTCGACGGTGAACGACAGGCCGTTCACGGCGTCCGTGCGGCCGTATCGGTGGACGAGGTCGCAGACTTCGATGGCGGGAGTTGTGCTCATGGTGGGGCCGGGTTCAATCTTCGGAAAACGTCAGTTATCATCGCGCTGGCGTTGGCGCGCTCGGAATTCGGTGAGTCGCTCATCCAGCAACTCGCGCAAAGCATCATCACCAATCTGCAGGTGGTGCGCCTGCACGATGACGGCATCCAGTTCGCCTGCGAGCCGTTCCGAGCGGACCGCGCGGCGCAACGGCGACGCGCCGTTGGCCTTGAGGAAACAGCCACTCCCTTGCCGCAGCTCGAGCACGCCCTCGGTCTCCAACTCGCCGTAGGCCCTGGCAATGGTATTGCGGTTGACCCGCAGATCCTCCGCCAGCGCCCGCACCGAGGGCAGGGGATCCCCTGCTCGCAGCGCACCGCTGGCGGCGGCGGCCTTCACCTGCGACACAATCTGCAGGTAAACCGGGACGCCGGACTTAAAATTGAGTTGGACAAACATCGCTCAGACAGTCGAAAAGTGACATAGGACACTATGACAGTCAACTAAAAATCTCGGACGGAAGCTCGCTGGGCCCGTTGAAATTCGGCAGCGATTCGGGACTGCATTTCCGGCGTGAGATCTTGCGGCCGTTCCTGGACCCGTACCTGAAAGCGGAATTCCCTATCTCATAAAAACTGACCCGACAAAGTTTTCCAAAGCATATCTATATTAAATAGATTCTTCTCGTGCGCAATTCGCGTAAGGTCGGAAATGTTTCAATTCGTAAAACCGGCCGTAGAAGCGCCTTGGGTTCCAGGGCCGTACCCTGGCGTTGAACTCCAGATGTTGCACCGAAATCCTGCAACTGGCGGCGTGACGGTGTTGCGGAAATTTAGAGCCGGCATCACAGTCCCTGCCCACACCCACCCCGCTGCCAGCGAAACCGTTTACGTGCTTTCGGGGCAATGGGAGGAAGACGGCATTGTATTTCGGGAGGGAAGCGTCTTTCACGCCCCGCGCGGAGAAAAACATGGTCCTCACGTGGCGAAGACGGAAGTGATCAGTCTGACAATCTTCGATGGCCCACTGACCGTGCAATAAGGGCGTTTGATGAGACAGTGGAGATAGGTTCGGTCAATCGTGTGATGCGCGCGACATGGCGATGCCGGCTGTCTTCCCGTAGTGTCCGAAAACTCGAACGAGGGTGGGTTCATGCGGCTTCGCGATAGTGCGCATCGAATCTTTGGCGGGCGGGGGCGGCCTTTGCGTGTCGATGGATGTGGAAAGGCAAATTCGCAACTCGATCGACGCACGGTTCGAGAAACTCGCGCCGACGGGGTTGAAAAACATTTCCGCTGGGATGGATTTGTTCCGCATCGTGCTTCCGTGGGAGAAGGGGGTGAAGGCAGAAGGAGGAATACGGATATACCGTCTAGCTCCGTGCGGAGGGTGATTACCGGCCCTCCTGCGGAGCGCCCATCAGATTTTCAGTAACACTTCGGGAAAAAGGCTTCTGTGGTGGGCAGAGAACTCATAGAAACACATGAGCACTCACTTGAAAGAAAGCATTCCCTGCCCCAGCTGTGGCAAGCCGCTTCCGGCCGGCGCCCTGGCCGGGTTCTGCCGAGTCTGTCTGCTGGCTCAAGGCATGGAAACCGTGCCCACCGAGACGCAGAGTCGCCACCGGTTTGAGCGGCCGCCCATTGCCGAAATCAGCAGGCTGTTTCCGCAGTTGGAAATTCTCGGCCTGCTGGGTGCCGGCGGGATGGGCGGGGTTTACAAGGCGCGGCAACCCGCCCTCGACCGCGTGATTGCTCTCAAAGTCATACCGGCCAAGGGGTTTGGCGGCGGTGCCTTTTCCGAACGCTTCAATCGTGAGGCCCGCGCGCTGGCCCGGCTCAGTCATCCGAACATCGTCACCGTTCACGAGTTTGGCCAGGCCGGTGACCTGCACTTTTTCATCATGGAGTTCTTCGACGGCGCAAACCTCCGTCAGCTCGAACGCGCCAAACGACTCGTTCCTCGTGAAGTGTTGCAAATCATCCCGCAAATCTGCGATGCGCTTCAGTATGCCCACGACGAGGAGGTCGGCCACCGTGACATCAAGCCGGAGAACCTGCTTGTGGATTGCAAAGGCCGTGTGAAGATCGCCGACTTCGGCCTCGCAAAGATTGTTGACTCCGATCCCGCGGCGGCGCGGCTGACAGTCGAAGGTCAGGTAATGGGTACGCCGCATTACATGGCACCCGAGCAGGTCGAGCGTCCG
Organism: Pedosphaera sp.; assembly: GCA_009695205.1. GTDB lineage: Bacteria > Verrucomicrobiota > Verrucomicrobiia > Limisphaerales > UBA9464 > SIBK01. The sequence continues at coordinate 3,168 of SIBK01000073.1, forward strand.
CTCACGGTCGATCATCGCGCGGACATCTATGCGTTGGGCGTAGTGTTTTATGAAATGCTTAGGGGCGATCTACCGCTCGGAAATTTTGCCCCGCCGTCGCGCAAGGTGCAGTTGGATGTGCGGCTCGACGACATCGTCTTGCGCGCGTTGGAGAATGATCCGGAACGCCGCTACCAGCAGGCGAGTGAAGTAAAACAAGGCGTTGCCACTGTGGTCGATTCGCCGACCGAAGCGGGTTCTGCGCGGGAGGCGGCCGCATCGCCCGCAGAGCGGGTTGTGAGGTGGCTCGGGATTCCCGTGGCAGTGGAGCGCGCCGGTGAACGGGAAGTCAACTTCCAGGGAGCAATGGCTGCGACCTTTGTCGTCATGATGTGTGCGGCCTCGGCACACATGTTCGTGCGCTGGGCCGCCGGTCGGGAACATGCGCTCTCCGGATGGGTCGTGCTGGCGGGCATTGTCACCCTCGTGTTCGGCATCCGGCAGGCGATGAATCAGCCTTGTTCGGACGACGAAGGCGTCGTCGGCCGTCAGGTCGCGCAGGATGCGCTGTGGCTCGTGGACATGGTGGCGTTCGTTATCGGCAGTCACTACGGCATGGTGCGTTGGGTTGACGCGCGGCTGGCTGGAGACAGCACTGCTTCGGTCCAAGTGGCCAGAGTTGTTTCCGCCAGCCGCACGCTCGCGTCCGCACTCCCCAACGGCACCACCATTGAACCTCTCGCGCTCGCGTCCGGCGACGCCGAACCCAATCAATGGTGGCGACCCGACGGCACCCGGATCGAGAATGTGACGTTCGAGATCCAGGGTCCGGGCGAAATGCTGGACGCAGATCGGCCACGCAGCAAGTTCGCCTTCCAGGTGACCGGCTGGCCTTCGATAATGGAAACGGCAAGTTACGAATTTGTTCCGTCGGCTGGCGTATCGGCTGGGGGCGGCATTTGGCAGAATGGTGAGAAACTCGCCGGCGCCTGGCCGGTCCGCGTTTCTTGGGCCTACGCGACCAACCGGGCAACGCTTCGCTTCGGGCTTCGCTATGATCCGTGGCGAACGATTGCCGCAAAAAAGATGAAAGACGCCTCCCGTTCTTTCACCCAGGTCGCTGCGGGCGATCCCCAATGGATTGCCACCTTCAACCACATCAGCGACAACGGCACTAATACCCTCGTTACTGCCCTGCTCAACAGGGAAATGAAGAATTGGCAGATGCGGATTGTGGCGGTGGATAATGATGGAATTGAACATGGCTTCAACCGGGGCAACTCGACTCCCATCAATGAAATGGAAACGTGGACCTGCACGTTCCTTGGTTTGACCACAGACCGGATCAAGGAATTTCAGGTGCAGGTTCGACCGGTGCATTGGGTGGAGTTTCGCAACGTCGCGCTCAGACCACGCAAGGAAGCGGTGCCGGTCGCTTCCGCAGCGGTTCTCTCGCCCAACTTCCGGACTTCCGCGCAATGGGAGGCGCTACGGGAGAGCGTCGCGGTTGGCTGGCTGGACCGTCCCGTAACCCTACGCGTTGGCGAGGAGAAGGTCTTATTCACCCTGCCTTTGGCAGACGCTACACACGGTCGGATCACCCTCGCAGCCCCCGAGCGCGCGACGGTAAATCTCTGACGCTAACATGGACTCCGGCCCCGAAACATCCCCCTCCGCGCCGCGCGACATCTTCGTCACCACGCGTTGGACGATGGTGTTGTCGGCCGGCCACAAGTCCTCGCTGCACTCGGACCGCGCTCTGGCCGAGCTATGCCAGACTTATTGGTGTTCGCTTTATGCCTTCGTGCGCCGGCAGGGAAAAACCAAGGAAGACGCGGAGGACCTCGTTCAGGCGTTCTTCGTGCGTTTTCTGGCGAAGAATTATCTCGAAGGCCTCGCTGCTGAACACGGGAAATTCCGTGCCTTCCTGCTCGCGTCCCTCAAGCATTTCCTCGCCAATGAATGGGATAAATCGCAACGCCAGAAACGCGGCGGCGGTGTGGCGCATCTCTCCCTTGACTGGCAAAGCGCGGACGAGCGCTTTCGCCTCGACCCGCCGGATCCGTCGAGTCCTGACAAGTCGTTCGACCGCGAGTGGGCTCTGGCGTTGCTGGAGCGCGTGGTCAAACGGCTGGCTGACGAATGTACGGCCGATGGCAAGGCCACTTTGTTTGAACAGGCCAAGGGTTACCTGATGGTCGGCGAAGCGGCGATCCCTTACGCTGAGGCCGCGCACCGCCTGCGCAAGCGCTACGGGGAATTGCTGCTCCACGAGATCGCGGAAACGCTGGAAGACCCCGCCCAAGTCCCCGAGGAATTACGCGCCCTGCAGTTCGCGCTGGCGGGTTGAACCTCCGGAGGCCAGCGAGCAGAACCGTCCGCGAGGCAATCCTACCACGAGCGGGTGGCCCCTGAGCAGATCGCAAGTATCGCTGAGGTCGCGGCCGAGCCACCCGACCTTGCCGGCCCGACGGAGGGGCGACGGAGATTTGCGCTATAGAATCGTTCATCAATTCTCATGTCGCGAACAGAGTGGCATCGAGCGAACAAAGAGACGCCTCTCGCGCCCCTTCAGGGCGCCGATCGTTTGGTCCGAAGATTCCCAGGGCATCGGCCTACGGGCCTCAGCCCTGGGCTGGGTGGGTTCACACGGCCCGTTAAGCCGTGAATGTTGCCAGGAATGGCCAATCTCCAGGTGCGGACTCCCGTCCGCGACTACGGTGCGCTCGGGAGATACCGGGATTGAACCGCTGGTTCGACCACACCCCCTGACCGATCAAAAGGGGGGGGTAATCGATCTCTTGGCCGGGTGCGCTCAATTCAAGCTCGTCCGAACCCTCCGTCATGACCCAGGTCATACAAATTCTCGCCCGTGTCCAGCAAGGCGACCCCAAGGCTGCTGAAGAGCTGATGCCGTTGGTTTACGAGGAACTTCGAGGACTGGCGGCGGCGAGAATGGCTGCCCAGCCACACGGACACACGCTGCAAGCCACGGCGCTGGTTCATGAGGCTTATCTCAAGTTGGTGGGCTCCGGGAAAGAACAATGGGAAAACCGGCGGCATTTCTTTGCCGCCGCCGCGGAAGCAATGCGCCACATACTCATCGACCGCGCGCGGCACCGGCTTCGCGCCCGACACGGCGGCGAATTGGAGTGCGTCGCCTTCGATTTGATCGAGATTCCCGCACCGGTCAAGAAGGAGATCCTGATCCTCTTAAACGACGCCCTGGAAGAGTTGGCCGCGCGTTCGCCCGAGCAGGCGCAGATCGTGAAGTTGCGTTTCTTTGTCGGTTTGACGGAGACGCAAATCTCCGATGTTCTCGGCGTTCCCGAACGTTCCGTCCAACGCCACTGGGCCTATGCCCGAGCTTGGCTGTTCGACCGGATTGAAACTCTGCGGTCCGGGCAAAAATAGTTGGAGGATTCCTGGCCGCCACCGCGTAGGGAGAGGTGAAAGGCAACAATGAACAATCCTGATACATCCAGCGAAGAGACGATCTTCAAAGTGGCCCGTGGGCTCACCTCTCCGGACGAGATCGCTGCCTACCTCCAACGCGCCTGCGGCGAGAACCACGAACTTCGGGCCCGCGTCGAGCGTTTGATCAACGCCGGGGCGCGCGCTGACCAATTCCTCGCGGGGGATCCCCTAGGCCTTGGAGCGTTTGACTCGGCGCCCACCGTTCTCGAAACCTCGTTGCGCGAAGGGCCGGGCTCGCGGATTGGCCGTTGCAAACTGCTCCAGCAGATCGGCGAAGACGGCTTCGGAGTGGTCTTCATGGCCGAGCAGGAAATCCCCGTCCGCCGCAAGGTCGCACTGAAAGTTATCAAGCTGGGGATGGACACCAAGCAGGTGGTCGCCCGCTTCGAGGCGGAACGACAGGCCCTCGCCATGATGGATCATCCGAATATCGCCAAGGTGTTCGACGCCGGCGCGACGGACACCGGCCGGCCCTATTTCGTGATGGAGTTGGTCAAAGGCGTGCCGATCACGGAATTTTGCGATAGAAACAAGCTCCCCACGGTGGAGCGCCTCAAGCTGTTCATCGCAGTTTGCCAGGCCATCCAGCACGCCCACCAAAAGGGCGTCATCCATCGCGACATCAAGCCCAGCAACGTCCTGGTGACCCTCAACCACAGCGAGCCCATTCCCAAGGTGATCGATTTCGGAATTGCCAAGGCCATCAACCAACGGCTCACCGGAAGACGCTCTTTGCGAACTTCGCACAGATGATCGGCACCCCGGCGTACATGAGCCCCAGCGCCCCTCCACCCGCCTCAGCACCCTGGCGGCAGGCAACCTCGCCGTGGTGATGGGAAACCACGGCATGGACGCCTCCAGCTTGAAGAAGCTCTTTCACGTCGATCTCGACTGGATCGCCATGAAAGCACTCAAGAAGGACCGGCCCGACGTTACGACACCCCGAACGAGTTGATCGCCGACGTTCAACGCCACTTGAACAACGAGCCGGTCCTGGCTACGCCGCCCAGCCCGATCTACAGGATGAGGAAATTCGTCCGCCGCAACCAAGCCGCCGTGGCGGTGGCTGCGTCCATCCTCTTCGCGCTCGTTAGCGTGATCGTCTTCGGGAGTGTCTCCTATCAGCGGGAACGCGCGGCCCGGATCGAAGCGGTTCGTTCCAAAGCCGCCGAAGTGCTTCAGCGCGAACTGGCCGAAAAACAGAGCGCTCGCGCCCTGGCGGAGACGGATCGTGCGACGGCGAAGGAACACGAAGCTCGGGAGAGCGCCCTGGCAGCGCGGCGGAGCAACTACGCGGCGGACATGTTGCTTGCCCAAAAATTCTTCGCCGAAAAGAACCGCGGGAAGGCAATGAAGCTGCTGAACAAATACCGGCTGGACCCTACGAACGCCGCGTTATCCAGCACAACCAGCAGCAGCGTCGACTCATCCGGCGGCGCCTTCGATTTGCGCGGTTGGGAATGGCATCACCTGGCAACCGCGACGCGCGGCGACGAATTGGCTGTGCTTCGCGGGCAGGACACGGAATTCAATGGCGTGTGTTTCTCTCCGGACGGCCGCTGGCTGGCGTCCGGCGGACTGGATGCCTCGGTGCTGGTTTGGGACGTCAAGACTCGCTCTCTCGCACGCCGGCTCAGCGTTGGCATCGGCTTGGAAGTTTACGCCCTGGCCTTTTCGCCGGATGGCAAACTCATCGACCACCCACCCGGAATGCGTGCTGTCCCACGGCAAACCCAGGCCGCCCTCCGGGAACTCCTCCCCGTGCGGCAGGTAGAGGAAGGACGGAAGCAGCGCCTTTTCCTCGACGGTTCCCACGGCTGTGACCTGCGGGATCCGGAGCATCGTCTGCTCAACGCCGCGGCCGGAATGGGTCTCAAGGTCGAAGTAAGAAACCGCGCAATGCGTGGTGCCTAGGTCAATACCGATGGAGTAGCAGAACATGATGGAATTAGGAATTCGGTTTTAGCGAAAAGGTTTAGAGGCGGTCACAGCCACAGCCGTGAGTCGGGTCGGGTGCCGGATCCAGGGCGGCGACCGGTGCGGCAGGCTCGCCGGTCATAGTTCGACTTCAGCGGGCGCCAGTACCCGCGGGTCCATGTTCGCAGCCACGACGGGAAATCGGATCGTGGTCGCAATCCAACCGTGATGTTTGAGCGTGCCGTGGAAGGGCGGTTGTCCTGTCACATTGCTGGTCAATCGAATCCGGCACGTGTCGAACTCTGCCGGGACACGCACTCTGGCTCCTTCACCGTCCTTGATGGCCGGTTCGAGTGCCAGGCACTGGGAGAGCACTTTGCGGCATCCGCTGTGCACCACACGCTCCGCGCCGCCGACGTCCGCGTCCGGGTACGATGCGATGTCGTCCTGGAGAAAATCGACGAAACTCCCCTCGCGCTGAAGCATTGCCAGCAAGGCAAGCGCAGCGGCGTGGGTTCGTTCGGCAGGAAGTTCTGTCGGCGCTATCGGATCCGCCTTTGCCACGGAGGCCGCGCCGGCGCCTGCGAGGAGGGACGCCACTTGGCGCGCAAACGCCGCGTCAGCAAGCGCCCGCCCGAAGCAGGCGAAGGCGATTGGCAACCGCGCAAAAAAGCCCGGCTCGGATGAATTGTGGTTCTGCATAATACCTCAACGACGGGGTGAGAGTGAATTCTTCGCTGGGAAAGTCAAAATGAGGACCGCTCGTTCCCCCCTCGACAGGCGAGGGCAAGAATTCCAATATTGGATATGAGAAGAATCCCGTGGCTGCTACTCATCGCGGTCACTCTTTGTTGGATACTGCCAGGTTGGGCGGCGGAACAAGCGAATCCGATATCGGGCCAACGGGAGCTCGAATTCATCCGTGTCAGCAAGGATGGCCGGCATTTTGTCCTTTCCAAATCCGGTTCCGAGTTCAGTCCCTGGGGATTCAACTACGATCACGACATCGCCAATCGCCTCCTGGAAACCTACTGGATCACCGATTGGAACGCCGTCGCGGGCGACTTCGCGGAGATGAAGCAACTCGGGGCCAACACCGTGCGAATCCACCTGCAGGTATCCCGATTCATGGAGTCCGCCGAAAAAACAAACCTCGAGTCGCTCAAGCAGTTGACCCGGCTGATATCCCTCGCCGAAAGTACGGGCCTCTATCTCGATGTCACGGGTTTGGGGTGCTACGACAAAAAGGACGTGCCGGCGTGGTACAATTCACTCGATGAGCAGCAAAGATGGCCTGTGCAGGCCCGCTTTTGGGAGGCGGTTGCCATGACCTGTCGCGACAGCCCGGCTGTGTTTTGCTACGACCTCATGAATGAACCGGTGGTGACGGAGGACAAAGTGGGTCGGGATTGGACGCCGGGCGCGATGGGGGATCGATATTTTGTGCAACGACTGACTCTGGATTTCGCGGGACGAAGTCCAAAGCAGATAGCCGAGACCTGGGTCAATCAATTGGTCGCCGCGATCCGGAACTCGGATCGTCGGCATCTGGTGACCGTCGGAGCGATCCCTTGGGCGATGACTTGTCCGAGCGAAAAACCACTTTTCTATTCGAAGGAAGTGAGCCAAAATTTGGACTTCGTCAGCCTTCACTTCTATCCCAAGAAAGACGAAATCGGCGCGGCGCTGAAGGCCCTGGCGGTTTACGATATCGGCAAGCCGATGGTGATTGAAGAGATGTTCCCGTTAACCTGCACGATTGCCGACTTGGATAAATTCATTGACGGCTCGAAACCGTTGGCTGCGGGTTGGCTTGGTTTTTACTGGGGCAAGACCCTCGATGAATATCGACAGGGGAAGGGCAGCCTCGGTGAGGCGATCACACGTGAATGGCTGGAGTATTTCGTCCGAAAAACGCCTTCCATACTGAATCCAACAAACACGCCTGCTTCAACGTCTCCTAGGATTAACCAAGGCGCGGAGTCGAAGCGCGAGCCAGAGCCGGAATCGCCGGTCGGCGTTGAGCATTGGGCCTTCAAAGCGGTGAAGCGGCCGGAGGTGCCAGGGAGCGGTGGAACGGCCCGCGATCCCGTGAGCGGCACGTCAATCCGTCCTGACGCCACGGGCAAAATGTCCGTCAACCCCTCCGGTGTCACCGAATACGGGATACGAAATCCTATCGATGCATTCGTCCAAAGGCGGTTGCAGCAGGAGCACCTCGGTTTTTCGCCGGAAGCGGACCGCCCCACGCTTCTTCGGCGACTGAGCCTTGATCTACTCGGCCTGCCACCGACTCCGGAGGAACTGGACCAATTCGTCAACGATCGTGAGCCGGCGGCTTTTGAGCGATGGGTCGATCGCTTGCTTGCCTCGCCTCACTTTGGCGAGCGCTGGGCACGGCACTGGCTCGACGTGGCGCGCTATGCGGACAGTGACGGTTATGAAGATGACAAGTTTCGTCCCGACGCCTGGCGCTATCGCGGTTGGGTAATCGATGCATTCAATCGTGACTTGCCCTTCGACCAATTCACCGTCTGGCAAATCGCCGGGGATCGTCTCCCCGACGCGACCGTCGAGCAGAAGATCGCCACGGGCTTTCATCGGATGACACTCTCGAACAACGCGGGCGCGGGCGGAATTCAGGAGGAGTATCGTGTGAAAACCGTGAAAGATCGCCTGAACACAGTGGGGACCGCATGGCTCGGGTTAACGGTCGGATGCGCGGAATGCCATTCCCACAAGTATGACCCCATCTCACATCGAGAGTATTACGAGCTCTACGCATTCTTTAACAATGTGGAGGAAGTCACTCTACCGGTGCCGAGCCCTGGTGAACGGTACCAGCAAGAATACGAGACGGGCATGCGCGCTTTTGAAGAGAGACTCAACAACGTCCGGCAGGCGCTCGCGGATTATGAGAAGAACATTCAACCGGGACGACAAGCAGTCTGGGAGGCGCGTGCTCGCACAGAGGGCAGCGTTCCGGAGTCCATCCGCGCGCGGATGGAGATTCCATCCATTCAGCGGAGCGAGTCTCAGCGCGACGAACTCAGGAAGTATTTCCGCTCGATCGACACCGAGTACGCCGCATTGAAATCGGCTGTTCCGGTGGGCGACGAAGTGGGCAACAACAAGCCGCTGCCGCCGAGTGAAAAGGCGCTCGTGGCGACGGAAAACGCCAATCCGCGCAAATCGTTTCTTCAGCGTAAAGGAAATTTCGAGAAGCTGGGAGCGGAGGTTCAGCCGGCGACACCGGCGTTTCTGACACCGCTTCAACCGCGCGGTGTCAAGGCAGACCGTCTCGATCTGGCGCGCTGGCTCGTTGACACGCGCCATCCGTTGACGAGTCGGGTCGCGGTCAACCGTCTTTGGCAGGCGCTCTTCGGGCGAGGTTTGGTGGTGACTTCGGACAATTTCGGTCTCAAAGGCGAGAAGCCATCGCATCTGGAACTGCTGGATTGGCTGGCATGTGAATTCATCGCGCGAGGTTGGAGCCAAAAGGAGCTCATCCGGTTGATCGTCAATTCTGCCACGTACCGGCAGAGTTCACGGATGCCTCCTGAGTTGCGTGAGAAGGATTTAAATAATGTACTTCTCGCGCGGCAGAATCGGCTGCGGATCGAGGCGGAGTGCATTCGGGACGTGGCGTTGGCGGCGAGCGGGCTGTTGAATCACGAGATTGGAGGAACCAGCTTTCAGCCGCCATTACCCGGGGCATTCACGGCGGCGAAGGAGCTGAAGAACGAACGTTTCATGGAGCAGAGTCCGGCGTCGCATCGTCATCGGCGCGGTGTATACGTCAACGTGCAGCGGACATTTCTGTTTCCGATGTTAAAGACCTTTGATGTCGCGGACGCAAACGTATGCACCGTGCGGCGTGAGCGGTCGAACACTCCCTTGCAAGCCCTCACATTGCTAAACGACCCCGTCTTCTATGAAACCGCCCAAGCGCTCGGCAACCGCGTACTGAGAGAATCTGAAGACGGCATGAATGCACGCATCGAACGGCTTTACACGCTGTGCCTCGCGCGTGCACCTCAGGCGGAGGAGGTGGCGGCGATGAGGGAATTATTCGCCCGGCAGTCGGCTCTTTGCCAGAATGACTCCCGGACAATCGAGGGACTCATCGGCAACCAAACGGTTCCAGGATCGGCGGATCGCGTCGAGGCTGCGGTGTGGGTCGGACTGGCACGCGCCGTTTTGAACTTCGATGAATTCATTACTCGGGAATAAGCCTCCCAGTCGCAGAATTCCCATCCCATCGCAACGCACTGGCCCTCAGCCGCCGCCGGTTCCTCACCAGCGCCTCGAGTGGACTGGGCCCGCTGGCGCTCTCTTCGTTGCTGAACCGTGATCTCCTGCTCGCCGCAGACGATCCGGGAAATTCCCGGACGCCAAAGTGGCCTCATTTATCCTCCGTGCGCGAAGAATTGCATTCCTTTATCCTTGGAACCCGCATGAACTTCATTCGCTCACTGATCACGCTCTCGGCGATACTTGGGATGTCGGCGCTGGCCGCCGCGCCATTTGAGAGCTGGCCGCGCGCCGGGTCCATTTTTATTCTCACGACGCCTGAGGGCGCGAAACTTTCGTCCTCGGCTTCGGTTGAAGGCTTTCCTTTGCTGGTCAGGTTGCACAAGGACTACTTCCCTTTTGGCGAAGCCAAAGCCAACGGGGAGGACATCCGTTTCTCGACCGGAACAGGGGTCTCCCTGGCGTATCAGATCGAAGAGTGGGATGCCGCGAAGGGTGTGGCCAGCATTTGGGTGCGCGTGCCGCTCATAAAGGGTAACGAGCGGCAGGAAATTCGCCTGCATTGGGGCAGGGCGGATGCGGTGAGCGAGTCGAACGGTGCCGCCGTGTTTAACGAGTCGAACGGCTACTTGAGCGTCTGGCACATGAACGGGCCCGTGAAGGATGAGGTGGGCACGCTGGAGTCGGAGGATGTGGGCACGACGGCGACGGAGGGGAGGGTTGGACTGGCGCGCCACTTTTCGGGGAAACACGGAATTTTCTGCGGGGACAAGATTCCGAACTATCCCGTGGGAGCGGGTTCGCACAGCTCGGAGATGTGGCTTCGCGCAGAAAAGCCGAATGGCCGGACGCTCGCCTGGGGCAACGAGCATGGGCAGGGCAAGGTGGTGATGCATTTTCAAAGTCCACCCCATGTGAGAATGGATTGTTACTTTTCCGGCGCGGACGTTTCGAGTGCAGGCCGGATGCCAATGAACGAGTGGGTTCAGGTGGTCCATACGTATCAACAAGGCGATTCCCGAATCTATGTGGATGGAGTTCTCGGCGGCGTCTCCACCCGGCCGGGTGCTCCCCTGGCCATCCAGACCCCGGCGCGGCTGTTCATTGGCGGCTGGTATCACGACTACGACTTCATCGGCGACATCGACGAAGTCCGGATTTCCAGAGTGGCACGCTCGGCGGACTGGGTGAGGCTGCAATACGAAAACCAGAAGGCGCAACAAACGCTGGTGGGGCTGGTGGTGCCTGCAGGAAACACCTTTGCCGTTTCGACGACGACGGCGACGCTACGGGAGGGCCAGAGCGCGACCTTTACCGCACAGGCGGGCGGGGCGTTGAAGTTATATTGGATTTTGAAAAGCGACGGCCAGGAAACGACCGTTTCGGCGGATCGATTTTCGTTCACGTTCGACGCGAGTCGCGTGACGGCGGACAAGGCCGTGACACTGCAATGCAAGACGGTATATCCCACCGAAGTGAAGACAAAAGAGATCGCAATCACGATCCAGGAGGACATTCCGGAGCCCGTCTTCACACTGACGGCGCCCGCCGCGTGGGATGGACGCACGCCCATCGAGGTGATCCCGCAGTGTGGTAACTTGAAGGCCATGCAGGCGAAGGGTGCGGGCGAATTAAAGACGGAGTGGAGCGTGTCGCCTTTCGCAGTGATCCAGGAAACCGCGCCGGGAAAACTCATCCTCAAGCGGGCGCAGAATAGCGGTACGCTGACGGTCACGGCGACGATGAGCAACGGCGGCAAGGCGGTCACGCAGAGCGCGACCATCGTGGTGACGGAGCCGAAGATCGACGCCTGGGTAGCGCGCACACCGACGAAGGATGAAAAGCCGGAGGATGGACAGTTTTACGCCCGCGATGACACGAGCGAGGGAACACTCTATTATAATGGCACGTTAGACGCAACCGCCGACTCGATCTTTCTCAAAGTTTATGCTGACGACAAACCCTACAAGACCGAGACCGCCACGCCTGCAGCGGACAAGTCCTATGGCTTTGCGGTGAAACTCAAGCCGGGGCTGATCCAATACAAAGTGGAGTTCGGCACGAAAACCGGCGGAGAGGAGTTGGTGCGGCAAACGGTGAACAACATCGTCTGCGGCGATGCCTACTTGATTGAAGGCCAATCCAACGCGCTCGCGACGGATACGGGCGAGAATTCTCCACCGGAAACCAACGCATGGATTCGCAGTTATGGCCGCCCGCCGGACAACGCGAACGATGCGTTGGGCAACCTGTGGTGCAACCCGGTTTGGAAGGCCCAGAATGGCGAAAAGGCGGAGCTAGGCTGGTGGGGCATGGAGTTGGCCAAGCGGCTGCTCGAAAGCCAGAAGGTTCCTATTTTCATTATCAATGCCGCCGTGGGAGGAACCCGGATTGACCAGCACCAGCGCCAGGGCGCCGACCCGACGGACCTCACCACCCTTTACGGACGGATGCTCTGGCGCGTGAAGCAGGCGAAGCTGACCCACGGCATCCGCGGCATCCTGTGGCATCAGGGGGAAAGCGACCAGGGTGCCGACGGACCGACGGGTGGTTATGGGTGGGAGACGTATCAGCAGCTATTTGTGAAAATGTCCGCATCCTGGAAACAAGACTTTCCAAACGTGCAGCACTATTACGTTTTCCAGATCTGGCCGGACTCGTGCAGCATGGGTGGGAGAAATGGATCAGGCGATAGGCTGCGCGAGAAGCAACGCACTCTTCCACAGCTTTATTCCCACATGAGCATCATATCTACCCTCGGCGTCCGCCCGCCTGGCGGTTGCCATTTTCCGCTCGTTGGCTGGGCGGAGTTTGCGCGCCTTATCCAGCCGCTGATCGAGCGGGATAACTACGGCAAAATATCCGCCACTTCCATCACCCCGCCGAATCTCTTGCACGCCTCGTATGCCGGCGACACAAACGAAGCGATTGCCCTGGAGTTTGATCAGCCGGTGGTCTGGACGGATGCGCTGGCGGGGCAGTTTTATCCGGATGGGGAAAAAGGCAAAGTGGCCTCAGGCAGCGTCTCCGGAAATGTGCTCACGCTCCGGTTGAAGGAAGCATCCACGGCGAAGAAGCTCACCTATCTCAAAGAGACCACATGGAATCAGGACACCCTGCTCAACGGAGTGAATGGCCTCGCCGCCCTGACGTTTTGTGACGTGCCGATTCTGTCGACAAAGCGCACCCGCTAACCGAAGGAGGCTTTCCTCAATCCAGGACCTGACGCATAGGCCCCCGTTATCAATCACGCTCCGGTGGGAGAAATGGGGTCAGACCTATCGATTTGATCTTTGGAAACGACACGACCGCGATGGATTCATCCCTTGACTCAACATCACGGCGAATTAGGGGTTGGGCATCGGGCAACTGCTTGATTTCCACGCGGTGTGTAAAAAGAGATTCCTGAAGCCTAATGAAAATGAAAAGAACCTGGTTCTGCTTGCTGTTCACCGTGGCAACATTAAGTGCCACGTCCGTTTGCCCGGCCTCAACCAATCTTTATCCCGTGGTGGCTAATGGCTGTTGGGGATATATGAACATATCCAGCGATACGGTGATCAATCCTCAGTTCGATTGGGCGAGGGCGTTTTCAGAAGGACTTGCCCCGGTGCGGATGGGCAAATAGGGCTATGTGGACGCTTTGGGAAAGATCGCGATCAATCCGCAATTTGACAGGGCGGATGTTTTCAGAGACGGGGTGGCGGCGGTCAAGCTCGGCAGCGGGGGCCCCGAGCCGTTCAATCCCTTCGGCGGCGGGGGTCCCTTCGGCGGTGGCGGTCGCTGCGGCTACATCAATCCCGAAGGCAAATATGTTATCAATCCGCAGTTCGATGACGCGGGAACTTTTGCCGAGGGTCTCGCGGCCGTCAAGCTGGGGGGGCGTTGGGGCTTCATCGATAAGACCGGAAATTTGGTCATCAACCCGCAGTTTGAAAGGGCGTAAGCATTTTCCGAAGGGCTCGCCGGAATCAGGATGGGTGGCCGCTGGGGGTTCGTTGACAACACCAGGAAGATAACCATCAATGCTCATTTTGAGGAAGCCGGAAACTTTGTCAAAGGCCTGGCACCCGCCCGGCAGGGTAAACAATGGGGTTACATCAATCCCGCTGGAATCTTTGTGGTCAATCCACAGTTCGACAAAGCCGCTGGGTTTTCAGAGGGGTTGGCGTCGGTGCGGCAATCGGGACGCTGGGGATTCGTGGACCCGAGCGGAAAGATTGTGATCAACCCGCAGTTTGATGAAGCCGAATCGTTCGCCAACGGCCTGGTTTGGGTCAAGACGGGCGGTCGTTTTGGATATATTAACACGAGCGGAAAATACGTCTGGAATCCCACCAAGTAAGCCAAATCCCAATTGACCTGTCCGTTTGTCTTTCTTCACAACCGTCGGAGACGTCTCTATCAGCTCATCCCGCAAAGAACTACTATTCAGCCTCGCTCTGACCAAGCCTGTCGCTGAACGGTCGGCTTTTTTCGATCGCGAGTGTGCCAGCGACCCCGCACTACGCCAGCGTCTGGAAACGTTGCTTGCTGTGCATGAGTTGCCTGACACGCTTCTCACCACGCAGGTCGAAGCCGATCGATCACCCAAAGAATCCGTGGGTCAAACGCTCGGCCGTTACAAGCTGCTCGAGAACATCGGCGAAGGCGGCTGCAGCGTCGTGTATGTCACTGAGCAAACCGAACCGGTGGGCCGCCGCGTCGCGCTCAAGGTCATCAAGCTGGGCATGGACACGAAGTAAGTCGCCGCCCGGTTCGAAGCCGAGCGCCAAGCGTTGGCGATGATGGATCATCCGAACATCGCCAAGGTGCTCGATGCGGGCACCACAGAGCAGGGCCGCCCATACTTTGTGATGGAATTGGTCCGTGGCGTACCCATCACCGACTACTGCGATCAAGCCAACCTCAGCACCCAGCAACGTCTCGATCTGTTCATCAAAGTCTGCCATGCCGTCCAGCACGCCCACCAGAAAGGCATCATTCATCGTGACATCAAGCCGTCGAACATCCTCGTACGCTGCACGACGGCGTGCCTGTGCCCAAGGTGATCGACTTCGGCATCGCGAAGGCGACGGAAGGCCGGTTGACGGATGCGACGGTTTACACACAGCTCCACCAGTTCATCGGCACGCCGGCCTACATGAATCCAGAGCAAGCGGAAATGAGCGGGTTGGACATTGATACACGCTCGGACATCTACAGCTTGGGCGTGCTTCTATACGAACTGCTGGCGGGCAGCACCCCGTTCGATGCGAAGGAACTGATGGCCTCAGGCATTGACGCGATGCGCAAGACCATCCGGGAGATCGAGCCGGTGCGCCCGAGTACACGTCTCGCAACACTGCAGGGCGAGAACAGACGACCACCGCAAAGCGGCGCTCGGCGGAAGTGCCAAAGCTTATCCAACTGCTCAAGGGCGACCTGGATTGGATCGTGATGAAGTGCCTCGAGAAGGACCGTGCACGCCGTTACGAGACGGCCAACGGCCTGGCCGCCGACCTGGGGCGGCATCTCAACAACGAGCCCGTTGTCGCTCGCCCGCCCAGCGCCACCTACCATTTCCAAAAGGTGTTTCACCGGAACAAACCGGTCTTCGCGGCGGTCGGAGCCATTGCACTCGCCCTTGTGATGGGCGCCGTGATCAGTTCTTGGCAAGCGCTTCGCGCGATCCAAGCCAGAGCCTTGGCTATTGCGGCGCAGGAAAGGGCTGAGAAAGCTCGCGCTGAGGAAGCTCAGCAGCGCTCTCGCGCAGAACGTGAATCCAACGGAAAAAGCAAAGCGCTCGTCGCCGCTCGCCAGAGTCTTTATGCGGCCGGCATGGTCCTCGTGCAGCAGGCACTGGCCGCTGGCAACCTGGGACGCGCCCGTGAATTGCTGAGCAACCAGCGGCCGCAAATGGGCGAGGAGGACATTCGCGGATGGGAATGGCGCTATCTCTGGAGCCGCTCTGCCAGCGACGAATTGTTCACACTCGGGCACCATTCTAATGGCGTCACCTGCGTGGCGTTTTCCCCGAATGGCAGTCTCCTAGCCAGTGGCAGCCGGGACCGATCGGTCAAGCTGTGGGATCTCTCGACACGGAAACAGACCGGGGAGCTCATTCAGCCGAACCAAGTCCAGTGGGTGGCGTTCTCCCGGACGGGCAACCTGCTGGCCGTCGCGGCATCCGATAAAAATGTGATTCTCTGAGACGTGACCTCGCAAGCTGAAGTGTGGCGGGTCCCGATGTCGAGTGATTTCGGTTATGGTCTGTTCAACGTTCCCATCGCCTTTTCTCCGCAGGCCGATGACGTGCTTGCCGTGGTTGATTCGCAGGGTGTGATCTCCGTATGGGATACAACCAGACACACGTTGCTCGCCTCAAATACCGTCATTCAGGGCGCAGCGAATGCGTTGACCTATTCCGGCGACGGCAAGCGATTGGCAGTCGGCAACCCGTAATGGCTTGATTCAGATTTGTGCTGCGGACTCTTTGCGACCGCTCGTATCGCTGGCCAAGCATTGTGGCTGGATTTCCTCACTAACGTACTCACCTGACAACCGAATATTGGCCTCGTCGAGTTGGGACCGAACGATCATCCTCTGGGAACCGCAAACCGGCGCACTAATAGGCCGCCTAACCAACCACACGGCCTGGGTAGGAAGCATCGCATTCTCGCCGGATGGACGGAGGCTTTTCAGCGTCAGTGCCGATCATTCCATTCGTTTGTGGGATGCGGCGACGCTTCAGGAGATCACCCGGTTGAAGGGCCACGAACATGAAGTTTTTAAAGTAGCTGTGTCGCCCAATGGCGAACTCCTCGCCACGGGTAGCAAGGACCATTCGGTGAAATTGTGGAATGCGATTCTGAAATCAGGGGAAGAACGCACCCTGACCCTCTATTCGGAAGAGATTCTGAGCGTTTCCGGGGATCGAAGAGCGTTCTTGTCACCGAAAAGCGATGGAACGATGCGACTCTGGAATGCTAAAGATTTATCTCTCCTCCGGGCGTTTGAATGCGCCGATTACCAACCAATTGTCCCTGGCACTCTCGCCCGGCGGCCGGACGCTCGCTTTCGGTCAACGCGATGGACGCATTCGTGTGTGGAGCACGCTCGATCGGAAATTCCTCGCGAATTTCCAGGCGCACGCGGGCGACGTCGTAGTGTGCCGGTACTCCGTGGACGGCCGCATTCTGGCCACCGTGGGGAAAGATCAGACGGTC
Organism: Pedosphaera sp.; assembly: GCA_009695205.1. Classification (GTDB taxonomy): domain Bacteria; phylum Verrucomicrobiota; class Verrucomicrobiia; order Limisphaerales; family UBA9464; genus SIBK01. The sequence goes on from SIBK01000073.1 coordinate 20,003, forward strand.
CGCCTGTGGGACATGGCGTCCACGAAGATCATCCACGAGTACACAGCGCCACATTATCTTGCCAACGCGCTTGAGTTCTCTCCCGACGGGCGGACGCTGGCGTTCGCGTATCTAAACGAAAAGGATGCTCGCGGCTTCGTGCGGTTGTGGAACCTGGGAGGGCGGGGAGAGATTGCGGCATTTTCCGCACACTCAGAAGCAACGGAAGTATTGGCTTTCACGGCGGATGGACAAACTTTGGCCATCGGGAGCACTGATAGCACCGCCAAACTTTGGGACATCAACAATGTGACGCAGCCCACGGCCGTGCTGCGCGGCCGTCTCTTATCCGTGAACTCGCTGGATTTTTCACCTGACGACCGGCGACTTGCTGTGAGCGGCGGCAGTGGCGAAACCAAGATTTGGGACGTACTGAGCGGACAGGAAGTGGCCACCCTTAAAGGAGGCGACGGCTTCATCGGTAACACTTTTTTCGTGGATGACGGCACGTTGCTGACCGCTGGACTAAAATCGGACAGTTATACATTTGAAATCTTTCGCTGGCGCGCGCCGTCGCTGGTGGAAATTGACACGGCTGAGAAAGACGAAACCCGTCTGACACGGCCAAAGCAGGCGCCATGATTCCATCCCGCGAACACTGAAGTCTTGGGAAAACCGGAATTCCTTATTCCGAGCGCACCGCAAAGCACATAAAGCAAATCCCTTAAGGCTGTCCAAGAAGGATAAATTCAAGTCCTATGGGCCAGACATCACCCATTACCGATTTGTCGCCCCTGCCCGCGGGCACCGTGACGTTCCTCTTAAGCGACGTCCAGGGCTCGACGCACCTGTAGGAGGAGCACCCCGCGCCGATGCAGGCCGCCCTCGAGCGGCACGACCAAATCATCGAGTCGTTGACCGGACAACACCACGGCTGCGTCGTGAAGCCACACGGCGAGGTTGACAGCCGTTTCTGCGTCTTTTCACGTGCAACGGATGCCGTCGCGGCCGCCGCTGGAATCCAACAGGCGCTTCAGGAGGAGCCGTGGCCGACCCCAACACCTCTCAAAGTCCGGCTGGCACTTCACACCGGCGAAGCCGACCTCAGAGACGGCGACTATTTCGGCAGTGCCATCAACCGCTGCGCTCGTTTGAGAGCGGTGGCGTACGGGGGCCAGACCCTACTCTCTCTCGCGACCTACGATCTGGTGCGTGAAGCGCTCGGGCCCGACGTAGACGCCCGAGATCTCGGTGAACACCGCCTCAAGGACCTTTCCACCCCGGAACGGATCTACCAACTCATGTCCCCAGGGTTGCTCGGCGACTTCCCGTCGCTGGTACCGCAGGCCGTGACTTCCGCGATGGGGGTGCTCAATACGGCGGGCAGGCCCCCGCTCCAACTGCTTACACGCTTCCTCGCGTCGAAGAAGACGCTCTTGCTACTCGACAACTGTGAACACCTGGTAGCCGCTTGTGCCGACTTGACCGACAGACTGCTGAAGGCATGTCCGCGACTGCAGATTCTGGCAACCATCCGGGAAGGTCTCAGGCTTGCGGTTGAGACCACGTGGCCGGTGCCTTCTCTCTCGATGCCGAGCCTGGTGGATGGGAAGTTGGGAACGTCCGGGCTGAGTGCTCCTGAACAATATGAGTCGATCAAGCTCTTCGTTGAACGGGCCAAGGCGGTTGAGCCGGCGTTTGAGCTCACTGAAAAGAACGTCGAGTCTGTAGCCCAACTTTGCCATCGGCTGGACGGCATCCCGCTAGCGATTGAACTGGCTGCTGGCTGCACCCGAGTGTTGCGGGCGGAACAACTTCTCGATCGCGTGCAAGACCGCTTCCGGCTACTGACGGGTGGCAGCCGTACCCCTCTGCCGCGGCAACAGACACTGCGCGCGCTGGTGGACTGGAGTTATGATCTCCTCTCCGAGGAAGAGCGCCTGCTGTTTGTTCGCCTGTCGGGCTTCGCCGGTGGTTGGACGCTCGAGGCGGCCGAGGCGGTTTGTGCCGACGATGGAAACGGTGGAATGATTGGCGGGGAAGGCCCAGCACACCCGCTTCGATCCGACAATATCCTCGATTTACTGGGCCACTTGGTGGAAAAGTCGATGGTCGTCGCGGAGACGGCTAGCGATGGCACGGGGCGTTACCGCCTCCTGGAGACCTTGCGGCACTACGGCCAGGAGCGACTGGCAACGGACGGTGCGGCAAACGATGCACTGCGCGCACGGCATCTGAAGTACTTCCTTCGTCTGGCGGAAGAGCCGGCATTGGGCATGCGTGGCCCTGACCACGCGAAGTGGTCGGATCGTCTTGAACTCGATCACGACAATCTCCGGGCGGGCCTAAAATGGGGCAAGGCCCCTGACGCGCCGCGGGACCGTGTCGAGTTGGCGCTCCATCTCGCCGGAACACTCTACATCCCTTCCCTGCGCAGGGGATTTAGCCGGGAGGCACGGAAACATTTGGAATCGTTGCTCGCGCATTGCAGCGCCCAGCAGCCGACACGAACGCGAGCCCGGGCGCTCTTCGCCGTCGGATCCTTGGCCATGTGGCAGGACCGCGACGACGTCGCCGCCAACTTCGATCGCGAAATGCAGGGCAGCGAACCGGGTTTGTTGGGTGATTAGCGATTCAACGAGGCGTCGGGAATTGTCGGGTTGGATAGCTCCAAGAACGCTTTGAACGGCACGCTCACCGACTTGGTCCTTCCAACCGATCGCGTTGGCGGACTCGTATTACGCGATTCGGCGGATGGAGAATTGGCGATCAACTTGGATCAATCCGGCGCCACCAAAGAATTTATCTCAACGGCACCAAGGATGAATCCCATGCAGCCATCGTCGGCACGCTGGGAGCTAATAATTTACCCGTGCTATTTGGAGCAGAACGCCTGAGCGGCGGCGGTGAAGAAAGTCATTCCACTGGAATTATCGATGAGGTACGCCTCTGAAACTCTGATCGGTCGGAAGATCGAATCCGCGAAAACTATCAACGCAAGCTAACGGGAATTGATAGGACATCGGTTTATTTGACGCTCCGCGATTAGAGATGCAGTGGTAGTACTCGACCGGGTGAGATTCCGGGACCTTCATTCGCGCCTGTCGCATTCTAGGACCAAACCAGAATGTCCGCGCCGCTGCAAGCTCCTTTTAACTAATGACCTGTCCCTTTATTTTCACTATTACCGAGATGCCGCATGAGTATTTTGACCGTACGAGGATAATTTGGGAACAATCGGTTAGTGCCAATAAGTGGAATTTCTTGCTGAAGTACACGCTGACGACGCCTGCGCGGCCGAGTGCAATTTTCTTCTTCCCACTACTTCACGGAATGGAATCAAGATCGAACTTATTACGCAGATCGGACGAGTACGGAGCTCTGCGCAGTGTGTCTTGGGAGTCCACAGGCTTGCTGTCGGGCCGCCATTTCACCAGCGCTACATCCATCTTCCAAAGAGTCTGGGCTGGAACGTTGCGAACTCCTGTACCGAAGGCAGTCAGCAGACTTCCGTCGGGCAAGAGTACGCTTGAGGTTGACTGAGGTGAACCCCAGTTCTCCCGGCCGTTCTTCATGGTGGAATTGTTCGAAGCCAGGATGTACTTGTGATCGAGATCCCAAGTTGCACCGTTGTCCTTGCTGACCACCGCCTCGATGCCAAACCTGCAAAGGCCATTCTTGTCAGCGATGTAGCCGTTGCGAACCACATAGGTCATCACGATATCGCCATCAGGCATCGTAATCATGTGCGGGTGATGGCGACCCCAAGCGTAAACAGGGTTGGGTCCTGACCATGTGTATCCATTGTCCTTGGATACCGACGTGGCCAGCCCGCTGAATTGGTCGTTATCCAATCCCAGGAATTGAATTGAGTTATCCGTCCGGCATGCGGCCACCATATCACCATTCTTCGCGCGGCATAGTACGATTTCATTGGCCCCTTTCCATTGGGGCACATTGATTTCCTTGCTCCAGGTTTTTCCATCGCCTGTGCTGAATCGCACACAGCCCTGAGAGAAATACTCCGGAGTATCAAAACGGCCGTTTTCCTTGTACCGAGTCTCCACCAGGCGAATGACCTTGCCGGTCTCGGGATCTTTGTCGACCAGCATCGGGTCCCACGGATACATCATTTTTCCTTCAGAACCGAGCGGAACTGGAGCATAGTCAGTCCAAGTCTGCCCAAAGTCTGTACTGGACCAATATCTGCTCTCTGATCCGATGATGAGCTTGCCATTGCCCAAATACGTAAGCTGGGTGGCGGCCCCCAAGTCGGGATTGCCCACAGTGTTGGTATGCATCCGCGTCGGCTTAGTCCACGTCTTGCCGAAATCATCACTGAACACTGCTGTGGCTTTCGTCGCCGGCTTGTCCACCGAAGCTGCCAGTATCAGTCTCTTGCGCTCCGGTATATAGACCAAATACGGCATCTGAGAATTGTTATACTCCCACTCACCACCGATGAAATAAAGCTCCGCGTGCAATGTTTGGCGCGCCTCGGAGCCATTGAACCGAACGACACCGTGCTTCTGCCAACCTAGATGAGTCCACGGGGCGTCCCGGGGATCGATCTTGGAATTGATATCGCAAGCCAGAGGGGGGCTAGCCTTCTGATTGGTGCCATCCGCATTACCGGCGGTCAATGCCGCCGTTCCAAGCCCCAACAGTCCGGCGCCACAGAGACTAGCGCATTTCAGAAAATTGCGTCGTTCCATTTCCGTTGTTCCCTTTGTCTGCATAGAATTGCGGCCATCAGGGCCAGTTGACCACCTTTCATTGATAGGACATCGGTGTTTGACGCTCTGCGATTAGGGAGATTTGGTATATTGATTCGGGTGAAGTTGGACCACGCTCCACCGGTCAGCGGGCGGTAGCAAGTGAATTTGGAGGCTGGCGACCGACAAACGGTGGGCTGGAGAGGGGGTTGAGGCCGAAAGAAGGAAAAATGGAGGCTGATGGAGGTGTTTTTGGCAATATTGAGACGCGATGGTGAGTACTGATCGTGTTCAAGATCCGTCGGTTATCACGTTCTCGTAGTCTGGCATCGGGTCGGAGTCGATCGGGAATTGGGGGTCCGGCTCCGGGGGATCC
>SIBK01000074.1 GCA_009695205.1 Pedosphaera sp.
GACCAACCCGAAGACCAAACATAATACGAAGAGTTTCCGTAAGTGCTTACTCTCGGCCCGGGGCGGTCGAGAACGCCTCCACGCGATGATCTTCGCCAAACACCCTCAGCTCTTGGATCTATGAAACTCGAAAGGCGCGTCCTGGGATCTCGAGAGGTCCCTGACTTTCTCTTTGACCTCGCGGCCAACGGTTCACTACGGTCTGGCCGTCGTTCTACTGACAATATTCAACAAACTAGCATGAGCAATACTTACGTTCCTCTCATCAGCTCCGGCACCGCCGGCCCGCTGGGTGTTCTTCACCTGCCCCGCATGTGGCTCAAGGTTTCCCTCGAAGCACGAGGCAAAATTGCCGCCGGCTACCCCGGCATCGGCAAAGGGTACGACGCCATGGTGTGCGCCGCCCTCAATATTAATTCGGACGCCGCAAAGAAATTCGTCGCCGACAGCAAACCAACGTATCCCCAATTTGAGGGGTGGATTCGCAAACAGCCCGGCGTGAAACTCGACAAGGCCACCATTCACAAACTCAACGTTTCGATCGCTGGATACATCCACGACGACGAAACCCGCAAGGGTATCCTCGCCGCCAGCGGATTGCCGGACGATGGTTCCGTCCTCCCGGACGCCATCAACCTGAACAATCTGGACGATTGGTACGAATTCCATCAGGCAGTGCTGAATTAACGCCCCCTGCAAACTCCTTCATGCCGGCTCGGACTTCGGTCCAAGCCGGTTATTTTTTGCACCGGGGGTCTTGTCCGCCCTCATTGGGCTTTTTTCCAAACAAAGGCTGATCGCGTTCGCATCGGGTGCCTGAGGCTTCCCCAGGACCCGTCGCGCCATCGTTCGACGCCCTGGAACGGCGAACCGCCTTTCATGTCCGCCACGTTCCGATCAAGCGCTGCATGCCATTCTTCAAAACGGCTGGCTCCCAGAACAGCGCATAGGCGGCAATACACGTCAGGAAGTCGGGAATCCCCAGCGTCACGGCGATTCCAATGTGAAAAGCGGAGCCCACCACACATGCGGCCAAGCGATATCTCCGAGTCCAAAGAAACAACGGAAGGCTTATTTCCATGATTATCACCGCCCAGGATGCGATCGCATAGACGCCGGGCGGCATGGAAAAACCCCCGATCCAATACCCCGCCGGGGTCGCCCAACGACCGATCAGAGCCGACGGCAGCACCAAGCCCTCTCTCCAGTCGGGCATCATTAGTTTGTATAAGCCCGTTCCAAAATAAAAAAAAGATATGTGGATGGCAATCAGGCGTGCGGAAAACTGCGATACCTTGCGGCGGGCCGCGGAGCTGGGTCGCAGCAGGGCGGTGATCGACCAAACTCGATCCAAATCGGAAAAACACACGAGAAAGAGAAAAAACACATTTAAGTTATCGAACGCCGCGCCACCTGTCCGCAATTGGAGGAGCCAGTGGTATACATAGCCGGCCCAAACGAGAGGAGTGATCACTCTCGTGAAAACACCCAGAATGAACAGGACATGAACCGCGAGAAACACCGCATAAAGGACCCTTGCCCATCCCGGGCCTGGAGCAATGTCAGGGAGCACGGTTGGATTATAAACGCCAATGGACGAGAATAGGGCGTCCACGACAGGCCAAAGGCGTCCCCAGTATCAGAACAAATACAACCCAAAACAAATCCTGTATCCGGCCAGACTGTGACCGGTATCGAGCGGGAACCAGAACCGATGCCATCCTAGAAATGTCGCACCCAGGCATCCGGGCAAGTGTCGCGATACGCCGTCTGCAGATTTCGAACTGCCGGAATTCATTGAACATCCGTCAGGACAAAATATCGAACGACGGCATCCGGGGAATTGGTGCCAGCATGAAATCCGACCGCGCGTGCCGGCCAGGCCATATGCCGATACGCGATCTGTGTCACCGGAGCATCCGGATGCAAGACGTTATGCCGGTGGCGCACTCGGTTGCCCAGGGCCTGATGAACTTCCGATTGATTCTGGCCGGAAGAGTTCACGCCCCAAACTTCCGCCCTCATCATGTTATATTGAAGCCCTCTCGAAAATGGAAAGAACTCATCCGAAGGAAGCTGCCGCCATTCGGAGAAATTAGTCCCCGTCCCAAGGGGCCGCCCCCACAGGGTAAACTCCATGTTGTTGGAGGAATTATTCGAGAATAATCCAAAACAGACAAGGCTTCCCACCTCACGCGGCAGCGGGGATGGAACTCGAGCCAACGCGCTCCAGACCTGGGTTGGAACCAGCAACAAATCGGATCCAACAACCAGCAGAGCAAGCAGCGACTGAAAGGCCAAAAGCCCGCGAAGCTTGAATCTCATTGCACAAGGGTACCGATAAACACAATTCGGAGGCAACGCCTTGGATCTCAAAGAAGGGCCGTTCTGACGTCTCCTCGAGTGCAGCCTTGCCTCGGGTGCCGGATCAAATAGGTTTTCGAGCGATGTATTCTTCCCGCCAGTTCATGAAACGATTTCTTCTTTCCGGCCTCGCCTTGGGAACCACTCTTTCGCTCACCGCCATCGTCGCGCCTTCAAAGAAAAACAAAGGCAAATTGCGCCACGTGGTGGCTTTCAAGTTCAAGGATTCCACCACCAAGGACGATATCCGAAAGGTCGAGGACGCGTTCCGCGGTCTGAAGCTAAAGATCCCGCAGGTTGCCAAACTGGAAGCTGGCGAAAACAATAGCCCCGAGGGTCTGAACAAAGGTTGCACCCACGCATGGATCCTGACTTTCAATAGCGAAAAAGACCGGAATGACTACCTCGTGCATCCGGACCACAAGGAATTTGGGCAGTTGGCCCGGGCCCTCGTTGCCGATGTCTTTGTGGTGGATTTTTGGGCGAAAGAATAGACCTCAAACCCAGCATCCCGACATCCCGGGAGGCAGCATCCACACAGGGGGAATGAGGGTTTCCAAGCCAGCGCCAGAATTCTGCGATCAGCGGGAATTCTGGCCTGCCAAGGTTCCGATCGCCTCCACCAAACGGTCAAGGAGTGGTTGTTGCGTCAGCTTCAGGCGCTCCTTGGCTCCATTCAGGGAGAAAAAACCCGCCCGGTCCACTTCAGGAAAATCCCGCCAGTTTCCGGAGCCCGGCGGCCATTCCAACGAGAAAAGATTGCTTCTAGGCGGACCCACCTCGTTCCAGTTGCCCTCAAACGCCCACGCGTGAACCGTCTTCCCCCCTTTCTGCAGGATGGATCCCAATTCGATAAACGGGCCGCAGGGCCTGATCCCAACTTCTTCTTCGAACTCACGGACTGCTGCTGCAAATGTCTCCTCGCCCGGTTCGATCTCCCCCTTGGGTATCGTCCATACATCGTAGTCCCGGTGGGAAAACCACGGGCCGCCAGGATGCGCAATAAAAACCTCCAACTCCACCCGGGATAACCGGTACATCAACAAACCCGCACTCACGCGGGGACGCTTTGGACGATGTGTACCGACGGACATAATGGCAACTTTGTGACTCGAATGGGCCGGTCTTAATTGCTACTCCGGGCAGAGGGATTCCTTGCGGACTGGCTCTAGCTCCCACTGCCGGTTTTTTTGGACCAACTCTTCAACTCTTTTTCTCAATCTCTGCAGTTTGTGTCAAACGTTAAGCCCATCCTACGGAGATTTTACGCGGCAACGGCACTCCAAGGACTCGGCACACTCCGCCTCCCGTTCCGAACTCAACATCGGGGTCAAACGGGAAATTCACCGCCATGCCCGCTTCAGCCTCAGCCGGTAGCGGTACGTGTACGATTTCCAAAGCATGTTTGTACGCCCGCGTCTTAACCGGCTAGAGTGACTCCCTTCGGCATGCTCGACTCACTGATGATCGAGGTTCACGACCTCACCAAGCGGTACCCCGGACACACGGCGGTGGATGGCATCACATTCACTGTCGGGCGGGGTGAGGTGGTTGGCTTCCTGGGTCCCAACGGGGCCGGCAAGTCCACCACGATGCGAATTCTTGCCTGTTTTCTGCCGGCAACCGGCGGGACGGCCCGAGTAGCCGGCTTCGACGTGTACCGGGAACCCGATGAGGTTCGACGTCGTATTGGGTACATGCCCGAAAGCAACCCCTTGCACCTGGACATGCGCGTCCGGGAGTATTTGAAGTTCCGAGCGCGGCTTAAGGGACTCGGCTGGCGGCGATCCCGAGATCGCGTCGACACGGTTCTCCAACAATGCGGTTTGACGGACGTCCATCGGCGCATTACCGGGCAGCTATCGAAAGGGTACCGACAGCGGGTGGGATTAGCCGACGCTCTGGTACACGAGCCGGATCTGATCATCCTGGATGAACCCACCGTGGGACTGGACCCGCACCAGATTCGCACGGTTCGCTCCCTCATCAAGGAGCTTGGAAAAACCACCACCATCTTGCTATCCACTCATATTCTGCCCGAAGTGGAGATGACTTGTAGCCGTGTGTTGATCCTGAACCAAGGCCGAATCCTGGCGGCTGATACCACTGAGAATCTGGAGCGAAAGCTGAGCCTCGATGGCCAGGTGATCGCCGAGATCGCCGCGCCACAAGACGCTCTGCGGGACTGCTGGAGGGATTTGCCTGAAATCGAGCGATGGGACGTCGCACCTGCCGACGGCGAGTGGTTTCGCGTGGCGCTTACTCCACGGAATGGAGCCGATCTCCGGCCACTCGTCTTCGCCATCGTGCGGGAAAACAATTGGAGCCTTCGTGAACTCACTCGAAGCCGGCATTCTTTGGAGGACATTTTTGTCCACCTCACCCGCCAAAATCGAAAAGAAATTCCCGGAGCATGAATGTAATCTTGGCACTCCTGCGGCGAGAACTTGGCGGCTACTTCAAGTCGATGATCGGATACGTGGTCATCTCCGCCGTGCTTTTTCTGTTTGGGTTTAGCTTTGTGGACATGCTCGGCAAGCTGAACGGGGTTCCCCAAGATGCGCCTGTGACTGAGCAGTTCTATGCCACGGTGTACTTCTGGGTGATTTTGCTGATCACCGCTCCGATGATCACCATGAGGGTGTTTGCTCTCGAGAAATCGACGGGAACCTATGAAACCCTCATGACCGCCCCAGTTGGAGACTGGCAGGTGGTGCTGGCTAAGTTCGGTGGTACTCTCGCATTCTTCACGCTGGTTTGGCTGCCGCTCCTTGGTTGCTTGTTTATCATCCGACACTTCACAGGCGATCCGGCGACACTTGACCCGAGGGTCACCGCCGGAACCTTTTTCGGAATTCTACTCATCGGATCGCTCTACATGGCCATGGGTTGCTTCGCCAGCGCCCTCACTCGAAGCCAGATCATCGCCGCCATGCTCAGCTTCCTCCTGGGGGTCGCCCTTTTCGTTCTTAGCCTCCGATCCGTGGCGCTGTCCCCGTCGGAAAGTGGGTGGGGTGCCCTGCTGGATCACATTTCAGTCATGAGGCACTTGGCCGATTTTTCCCGAGGCATCGTGGACACCCGCCAGGTCGTGTTCTACCTCACGTCCACCGCTTTCTTTCTCTACATGACACAACGGGTGGTCGAAAGCCGCCGCTGGAAATAAGCCCGTGGACGAATTTCCTTCTCATAGTTTTCCGTCCGGGCGCCGCTTTGGCATCGCCGTCCATGTCGCTGTCGCCGCCGGCCTGCTGCTGGCGATACTGATCATGGTCAATTACCTGGCTGCACGTCACCCGATACGAAAAGACCTCACTTCGGGTGACCGCTTTGTCCTGAGCCCACTGACCCTCCAGATCCTCCAAAATCTGACGAACCAGGTGCGCGTCACGGTACTCTTCGACTCGGAAGCCGCCCTCTTCAGTCACGTCGATGCAATGCTTCAAGGTTATCGGAGCCAGTCCCCCAAGATCACACTCGACGTCGTTGACTACAGTCTGGCACCCGGGCGGGCCATTCAGATTCGTGATCGGTACAATCTTGGGCGGGATGACAAGGACCTGGTGATATTCGAGTCCGGAAAGGAAACTCGATTTGTCCGGAGCGCCGAACTCTCTGTATACGATGCGGATATTAATTCCATGCTACAGGGTGGCAGTCGGCAGGTCCGTCGTTCCGCATTCAGGGGAGAGGCTCTCTTTACCTCTGCAATCGTGACGGTCAGCCAGGCCATCCGGCCGCGGGTCTGTTACCTGCTTGGGCACGGGGAACACGATCCACGAAGCAGTGATCAAAACGGATACCGCAAGTTTATCGATCTCCTCGCTCAAAGGAACGTGACTGTGGAGCCTCTCACGTTGGGTTCAGAGCGTGAGGCGCTCCCTTCTGATTGTGAGCTGCTGGTGATTGCCGGAGCCAATAGCCCCCTCGAGGCAAACACATTGCAAAAGCTAGGGTCTTTCTTGGATCAGGGAGGGCGGTTGCTGGCGCTGATGAACGTGGAAAGCCTCGGTACCACCACCGGACTCGAGGATTTCCTCGCTCGCTGGGGCATCGCCGTCCGGCCCAGCGTCGTCGCCGACAGGCAACAAACCACCGGCGGTTCAGATGTTTTGGTGGGAGAGTTCGGTGCCCACCCCGTCGTGAATCCGCTGGCGCACGGACATCACAAGGTTCAGTTGCTGCTGCCTCGAGTTGTCGGAAAAATTCCCGAAAAATTCATGCCAGCAGACCCACCCAAAGTGGAGCATCTCCTCTTCACAAGTGATGCGGGTCAGACCAAATCCAAGATTCGCGATGGCACCGCCTACTACGATGTTCGCGTCGACATTCAAGGGCAGAGAATTCCGATGGCTGCAGCGGCGGAAAAAGGCGGGTTGGCGGGCGTGGCAGCCAATCGTGGCGCAACACGACTGGTGGTGGTGGGAGACTCGTTCTGCTTCGGAAACCAATTGATCGAGAGCGCATCGAATCGGGACTTCGCCGGCTTGGCAGTGAACTGGCTTCTCGATCGTCAGCAGTTCCTTGCCATAGGTCCAAAAGCCATCCACGAATACACACTACGACTGACTCCAGCCCAGCTCACCAAGATGCGCTGGCTTTTCCTGGCTGTCCTCCCCGGCTCGATCCTCTTACTGGGTTTTATCGTTTGGCTCCGCCGACGCGCATGATCCTGGATGCCTTTCCTTCTCAGGTATGAATTCTCGACACACGTGGATCCTTCTTCTGGTTGCCGTCGGCTTGGCAGGCTATTTGAGGTTCGTCGAGCATCGTGACGCGATCTGGATCCGGACGGCGAACGGCGGGCATACCGCATTCCGGCCTCTCGACCTGGCCAGCATGCATTCGCTCGAGCTGCAGCGCAGCAATCAAGTGATGAAAGTTGAGCGCGACGGCACGGGCTGGTGGCTCAAATATCCAGTCTCTCAGCCCGCCCAGTCCGCTGGAATCGACCGGCTAGTCGACATCCTGAAGAAATTGGAACCTACCGCATTTGTCACCCCTGCGGAGTTTGCCGCCCAACCCGGCGGCCTCGCCGCTTTCGGCCTGCAGCCTCCGCAGGCGCTCTTAACGATCGAATCGGCAACCGATCGCACTCTATTAAACATTGGGGCCCGATCGCCCGTGGGAAACCGTTTTTATTTCCAGCGGGTTGGATCCGATGGAGTCTTCGTCGCGGACGTAGCGCTGCTCGAGGCTCTGCCTGCCAGCGCCAATGACTGGCGGGATCGTTCCCTGCTGGGTTTGCGCGATGCCCACGTCGACCGCATTGAAATCCGAGGCCAAACCGATCTAAAGGCCGAACGGGATCCACCCACCGGAGTCTGGCGACTCACCCGTCCCCTGGCTGCGCGCGCCGACGGTGCCCGCCTTGAACGTCTCCTAAACGAATTGCAGAACGCCAGAATCGCTGAATTTGTGACGGATGCCCCCGCGATCGATGCAACGGCCTTCGGTCTACAGCCCCCGGCCATCGAGTTTGTGGCCGGCCATGGGAGTAATGATCTGGTCCGGTTGCAAATCGGACGTTCACCCACGAATCAGCCGTCCTGGAGGTACGTTCGGAATCTAATTCGAACCAATGTGTCCTTGGTTCCGTCCAATGCGCTGACACCGTTGGAGGCGCCGTTGTCGGCGTTCCGCGATCGGCAGTTGACGCCGCCACTCGACGCGGCCAGCTATATCCGATTCCGGTTTGGCACCAACGAAACAGCTCTAGAGCGGGAGGGAACCAATTGGTGGATACAGATTCCCCGAAGATTTCCGGCGGATCCCGCAGGAATTGCCCACCTGATTGCAGAACTGGCGTCCATCGAAATTATTGAATTTCCGGCCGACGTCGTGACGGATTTTACGATCTTTGGACTGGCTGAACCCCAGCGCGAGTTCACCCTCGGGGTACGGGCTACCAACGGGGTCGCTACGATCACCAACCAGTCGATCGTCCAGATCCAGTTTGGACGTCCGCTCACCAACAATCCCGCCCTGGTTTACGTGCGCCGCGCCGACGAACCGGGAGTCTACGCGGTGCCGAAAATTGATTTCCGACTGCCGGAAACACCCAACCAACTTCGTGACTGGCATTTCGCGTCAACCAATGTGCTGGAAATCCGCGTGCAACGCGGCGGCCGAACCCGATTGTTTCAAAGATCCCGTGGAGGCAGTTGGAACACAGGCGAACCCAGCCTCCCATCGGAATCCTTTGACGAACTGCTCCATCGCCTCAGTGACTGGAATTCAGTCCGGTTTGCCATCCGCGACGAGGCGGCGTTTCTGAAGGGCTACAAATTTGCCGATCGCAGTCATGAGATCTCCCTCGTGTTCCGCGAACGATCCGGGCCTTTCCAACGATGGCGGTTGCGCTTCGGGGCAGACCTCGGCACTGAGGTCGTCGTGCTGGCAAACTTTGACGACGATCCGACGGCCATCCATTTGAAGCTGCCCCGGAATCTGTACGAGGACCTGTACCACCTCCTGCCCGTCCGTTGACCGAAATCAAGGTTGCTGCAAGCGGGTCTTCCCAGCGCAACTAAGTTTTGGCAGTCTCTCGGGTCATGTCCGTTTTTCGGAAAAAACACCGCATGATCGCGCTTTCCGCCATCGCGGGCGCGGTCATTTATGCTAACGTCTCGGTCCTACTGCGGAGCGTCGCCCCTTGGATCCCCGTAAACCTTCCGCTGCCGTCCGAGATCGCCAATACCTTTCAGCTGTTCGGAATGTTTGGAACGTTTTCCTCAACCAACTATCAATTCACTCTTTGGGGACTGCCGAACGGTGCTGCCGTCAACCGCACGAACTGGATTCCGCTTCCCACAGATAAGCTCGTCCCCCACCACAAAGGAGACCAGTTCATGCGGTTGCGGGCCAACAAGCACGCAGCCAGCGTGGATCCAAAAATTTATAACGACGCGATGATGAACCTTGGCGAGAAGATCTGGCGCTACTACAACCGCCACCACCCGGATCAACCCATTTCGCGCGTCGCCCTCCAGCTGGATTCCTGGCCAACAAGTCCCGAGGGTTGGGACGCCCGTCGCAACAACCCGGGCGCCGTAAAGAATTTCCAGCCGATTTTTTGGGAGGACCTTCTTCTAACCCGATGAGCGCACCGAGAACATTTTCCAAGGATACCATGGCAGAGGGCGGCAGGTCTGTGCGCGCTCCGAGCAAGTCAGATGTTTTCCAAAAATGGACGGGCAAATGGAATGAGTATTGGTTCGCTCGCGACTCCGGCCATGCCTTCGCATTGTTTCGAATCTTGCTGGGAATTTACCTCCTGGGATACTTCCTGAGATATGCCGGGACCGTGACCTTGGAGTTCTCAAACCAGGGAATCTACAACCCTTTTCGCATACCCGACATTGCCCTGCCTCCCGTGGGTGCGGGGTTCTTGTTCTGGTTTTTTATCGCCCTGATCGCGACGTTTACCGTTGGTTTCATGACCCGAATCGTGACTCCAGTCATTCTGGTTCTTTTTCTCTACTACTATTTCCTGAGCATCGGCGTGAGAGATTGCGCCTATGACCGGCTCACCATTCTCTTCCTTGGCACCTCGTGCATCACCGACCTGGATCGGGTTTGGTCCGTTACCGCATTGACCCGACCTCCAGGCGCTCAGAATGTGCGGGTGTGGCGATGGGGCGCGCGGTTAATCGGTTTGCAGATCCAATTTCTCTACGGAGGTGCCGCCGTATACAAGATGGTAAGTCCGGCATGGCATGAGGCTGAGATGATGCACTACACCTTTTGTAACATGTGGGCAACACCACCCGCGTTCTGGTACGCACGCCTCCCGTTCCCATCCTGGGTGCATCTTGCCACGACCGTTGCGGTGGTGGTCTTCGAATTTCTACTGCCGTTTGGCTTCGCTATTCGCCGCTTCCGGCTCTGGACTGCGATCTTGGCTACCGTTTTTCATCTTCAAATTACCGGGCTGCTCAATCTTCCGGAGTTCTTGGTGTGTGTTGCCACCTATCCCTTGTTCTTCACAGGAACGGAAGTTCGAAATGCCGCAGCCAGAATCCTTGAGTGGGGAAGAAAATCCCCTTCGCCACGACCCTCTCGATGACTGGATTTTCCGGGTCATCCGGCCGACTGGCTTTCTTCTCCGGCACAATGAATTGACACGCAACCCATACTCCGATATGCGTCGGCCTAATTGTCTGGCCCGATCATGATCTCCGTTCTCAATCAACAGGTGCTCGTTTTGAACCGCCTTTGGCAAGCGGTGAACGTTTGTTCCGTCCGCCGAGCCCTTTCCCTGCTCTTCGAAGGTCATGCCCAGGTGGTCTTTTCGTCCGGGGAGGGAGACTTTCGGACGTTTGATTTTCATCAGTGGCGGGACTTTTCCACTCGGAATCCGGGTGATGAGGAAAAGATCCGCACGGTCTCGCTTCGTATCCGCATCCCCCAAGTGATCCTGCTGGCTGTGTTCGACCGCATGCCCAAAAAGGAAGTCAAGTTCACCCGACACAACATTTTTGAGCGCGACCGAAACACGTGCCAGTACTGCGGCCAAACGCTCGATCGGAAGGACTTAAATCTGGATCATGTTCAACCCCGGGACCGTGGCGGTCCCACCACCTGGGAAAATATTGTTTGCTCGTGCATCCCATGCAACACGCGAAAGGCAAACCGCACGCCGGCGGAAGCAAGCCTGCGGTTGATCCGAAAACCGAAACGGCCTAAGTGGCGGCCGTTCGTGCAGATAAACCTGGGTGCACCCGTGCACGACAGTTGGCGGCATTTCATCGATCTCGCATACTGGAATGTCGAGTTGGGCGAAGAAGTTGGTTAAACGCCAGCATGCGAAAAACGCACCCCCCCCCGGCTTCCGCAGGGAGTTCGGCTCAACCTTTCCATTGATTTCGAATCTCCCGTATGCTTCTGCCTTTTCTCTACTTAGCTCTCGTGCTGGTGTCCGCCGCTCAACTTCTGGGCGCGTCTCCCCGAGGTTTCTCGACCCAGGAAACCGTCGGACGCCGCCCGGCCGGCCATGTGGTGACGCCGGTCAACCAGGTTGTGACACCCACAGGGCGACAAATCGACCTGCCGGGAATGCGACCCCAGGCAATGGCATTGTCGCCGGATGGGCAGCTCTTGGTCGTGTCCGGAAAGACGGCAGAGTTGGTGGTGTTGAATCCGGAAACAGGCGCAATCCTGCAATCGGTGAAGCTGCCTGATGACAAGCTGAAAGAACCGAATCCGTCGGTGGCATCTTCGAACATCCTGAAACCGGACAAAGACGGGCAAGTGAGTTTCACCGGGCTCATTTTTTCCCCGAACGGCCGCCGGCTTTACCTCAGCAATGTGAAGGGTTCGATCAAGGTGTTTGATGTGTCGGCGAACGGTACGGTATCGCCGTCTTTTTCCATGCCACTGCCTCTCGCGCATGCTCCCCGGCGCAAGGAGGAGATTCCGGCGGGTTTGGCAATCTCCCCCGACGGAAGCCGGTTATACGTTTGTTTCAATTTATCCAATCGCCTTGCGGAGTTGGAGGCGTCCACCGGACGTGTCCTGCGGACATTTGATGTGGGAGTGGCTCCGTACGATGTCGTCCTTTTGGGGGGGCGTGCCTTTGTTTCGAACTGGGGTGGGCGACGTCCGGAAGCGGGAGATGTGACGGGTCCAGCAGGCCGCGGCACGATCGTGCGCGTGGACCCGGTCCGATATATTGCGAGCGAGGGTTCGGTATCGGTGATTGATCTGACGCTTGGCACCCTTCGCCGAGAGATTGTAACAGGGTTGCATGCGAGTGGTCTTGCGGTATCTCCGGACGGTTCCTACGTGGTTTGTGCCAACGCGGCGGCGGATACATTGAGTGTTATTAATACTCGGAGCGAAATTGTGGTGGAGACAATCTGGGTGAAGGCGAAGCCGTCGGATATTTTTGGCGCATCGCCAAATGCGTTGACGTTTGATCCGAAAGGTCGCCGGTTATACGTTGCGAACGGGACGCAGAATGCGATTGCAGTGATCCAGTTTGATCCGCGGGATCGGGAATCCCGGTTGGAAGGATTGATACCGGTGGGATGGTTCCCGGGAGTCGTACTGCACGATGTTCGGAGGAACCAATTGCTCGTCGCCAACATCAAGGGAATTGGGGACAAGCATGGAAAGGGGGAAAACAATTCACTGGGGTTTAATTCGCACCAGTATTATGGATCGGTGTCGATCGTTCCGGTCCCTTCAAAACGGGATCTGGCCGTGTTTTCAGAGGTGGTGGATCGTAACCTCCGCCGTGAGGCGATTCGCAACAGCCAGCTTCCACCCCGACCCGGTCAGCCGCCTCGACCGGTACCGGAGCGAATTGGCGAGCCGAGCGTTTTCAAACATGTCGTCTATATCATTAAGGAAAACCGCACCTACGACCAGGTGTTGGGGGATGTAGCTCGGGGGAATGGAGACCCACGATTGTGCATTTTTGGCGAGCACATCACTCCGAATCTGCATCAATTGGTAAGAGAATTCGTATTGCTTGATAACACATACTGCGCCGGAATTTTAAGTGCTGATGGCCATCAATGGTCGACGACGGCTTTTGCGACAGACTATATGGAGCGGAGTTTTGCGGGGTTTCCACGGAGTTACCCGGATGGGATGGGTGAGGATGAAAACGATGCTCTGGCTTACTCACCGGGAGGATTCATTTGGGACAATGCGTTGAAGCACGGTAAGACCCTGCGGGATTACGGAGAGTTTGCGGCGCCGAAGGTGCATTGGCGGGATCCCAAACGTAAGGGATTGCCGAAATTTCTGGATTGTTACCGGACCTGGATGGGAGAGACCGATTCGGTGGTTTTTTTGAGTAGTCCGATGGTGGAGTCCTTGCGGCCCTATATGCCGACGCAATATGTTGGATGGGACATGGCGGTGCCGGATCAGTATCGGGCGGACTTTTTTATCAAAGAACTGCAAGAATTTGAGGTCCGTCGGGAATTTCCAAACCTGGTGTTGATCTGTCTGCCGAACGATCATACGAGCGGAACGAGCAAGGGTTCCCCGACGCCAGCGGCGCAGGTGGCGGACAACGATCTGGCGATGGGACGGATCATTGAAGCGCTGTCGCACAGCCGCTTCTGGCCGGAGACTGCGGTGTTCTCGATTGAGGACGATCCGCAGGCGGGCTGGGATCATGTGAGTGGTTACCGCACCACGGCATACTGTGTCAGTCCTTACACCAAACGCGGGGCGGTGGTCAGCACGCAGTACAACACGACGAGCGTATTGCGGACAATCGAACAGATCCTGGGATTGCCTCCCATGAACCAGTTCGATGCCAGTGCAACGCCGATGTTCGATTGTTTCCAAGGAACGGCCGATCTCCGCCCGTATGTGGCACGGCCCTCCAACATTCCGTTGGACCAGATGAATCCGGATCCAAAGGCGATAGCAGACCCTGTGTTGAGACACGACGCCATCGTATCCAACCGGTTGAACCTTAAGAAGCCGGATGCCTGCCCCGAGGACGTCCTGAACCGAATCCTGTGGCGATCGGTGCGTGGGGTGGCGGATCCGTATCCAGAGTGGGCGGTGACGAAAGGCGCGGACGATGGCGATTGATTCGAGTGAACCATTGGCGGTGAGGCAGTTAGGTCCGGTGCGGCGTCGGTTGAAGTGTGGGTCGCTCGCGTTTACTTCAAAACACCATTTGACACCAGGGGTGCGGGTCTGCTTCCTTCTTGTCTCTTTTTCGAGAACGACCTTTTGAATTTTATTTATGTACGCTGTTTTGGAAACGGGCGGCAAACAATACCGGGTAGCCGCCGGCGACACCTTGCAAATCGAGCTTTTGGAGGCCGAGCCGGGAAGCTTGTTCACGTTTGACCGGGTCTTGTTGATCAACAACGACGGTAAGGTCTCCGTGGGAGCCCCCACGGTCGCGTCTGCCCGAGTGGTGGCGGATGTGGTCGGCCACATACGTGGTGAAAAGAAGACGATTTGGAAGATGCGCCGCCGAAAGGGGTATCATAAGAAGCAGGGGCATCGTCAGGAATTGACGGTGGTGAAGATCAAGGAAATCAACGTCTGACCGGGCGACATCACCCGATCAACAAGAGAAGCATTCGAGCAACATTCGAGCAACATTCGAGCAACATTCGAGCAACATTCGAGCAACATTCGAGCAACATTCGAGCAACATTCGAGCAATTGAGGAGATCATTTTATGGCACATAAGAAGGGTCAAGGAAGTGTACGCAATGGGCGCGACAGCGTTAGCAAGCGACTGGGAGTGAAGGCGTTC
Organism: Pedosphaera sp.; assembly: GCA_009695205.1. Lineage (GTDB taxonomy): Bacteria > Verrucomicrobiota > Verrucomicrobiia > Limisphaerales > UBA9464 > SIBK01. The sequence goes on from SIBK01000074.1 coordinate 14,609, forward strand.
GGCAGTGAATTGGTCACGGCTGGCAGCATCATTGTCCGCCAACGCGGCACAAAGTTTCATGCCGGGACCAACGTGGGGATCGGGCGTGACTGGACATTGTTCGCGCTTGTGGATGGGCGGGTGAAGTTCGACAAGTTCGTGCGAAAAGTCAGCGTGGTTGCGGAAGCCGCCAAGAACTGACTCGGGTTCGCCGGTATGTTTTCTGAAGGCGAGGCCGGTGGCCTCGCCTTTTTTTGTACAGTATTTTGAGCAATAGCGGGTCGCCAAAGAGCGGCCTTGAAGTAGGATCCGATAACGATGTTCATCGACGAAATCAAGGTGTTCGCGCAAGCGGGACATGGAGGGAAAGGTTGTGTGGCCTTTCTGCGAGAGACGTTTCGCCCGAAAGGGGGACCGTCTGGAGGAAACGGGGGACGTGGCGGTGATGTGATCCTCGAGGCGGATCATGATCTCAACAACTTGATCCATCAGTTTTACCAGTCCCGACTCATTGCCGGCTACGGCACGGGTGGGATGGGGAAAGGGATGGATGGTCCGGCGGGTAAGGATCTCATCGTCAAGGTGCCGTGCGGAACATTGGTATGGCAGATCGAGGGCAAGCCACCGACGCCGGTGCGCCCCAAACCCTTTGAAACCAAAGAAGAAGAAGAACAGGAAGAGGCGATAGAAGTTACAGAAGTCGATGATTCGATGATACCATCGGCGATCGCGGAGCGGGCGGTGATCCGACGGTCGGCCGGTGTAAAGGCGTTGGAAGTAGATCTGGTTGCTGAAGCGGAAAAAGCTCGAGCGGAAGCCCAATTGAGGGCGGGGCCGGTTCGAAAGGGCGAATTGGTGGTGGATCTCACGGAGCATGGACAGCGCTTTATCCTGTGTAAGGGAGGTCGGGGCGGATTGGGAAATCGGAATTTTGCGACCTCACGACGACAGACTCCACGTTTTGCACAGCCGGGTGAATCTGGAGCCGAAGGGGAATACCTCCTTGAGCTGCGGATCATGGCCGAGATCGGCATTGTCGGGTATCCGAATGCCGGGAAATCGACATTACTGGCTGCGATTTCCAAGGCACGTCCCCGTATTGCGGCGTACCCGTTCACAACCCTGACTCCGCAAATCGGCATCATTGAGTACCCAGATTGGCACCGACTCACCGCGTGCGATGTTCCAGGATTGATCGCGGGAGCGCATAAAAACGTGGGTCTTGGGCACGCATTTCTTAGGCACGTTGCACGGTGTCAAGTTCTCGTGATTTTGATCGACATGGCAGGCACAGATAATCGGCCGCCGTGGGAGGATTACCGGAGTTTGCTCGAAGAACTGGAGCTCTATGATCCCGCGATGCTCCACAAACCTCGGTTGGTGGTTGCTAACAAAATGGATGAGCCTGCCGCGGTGGACAATCTGAAGACGTTCAAGCGCAAGGTCAGAAAGACGCCCGTACTGCAGATTTCGGCCGCCTTCGATGTCGGCATCCCGGAGTTCCTGCAGGCGATTCGGCAAACCGTGGAATCCCGCAAAGCCGCCTGAACGTCGGCAGCAGTTCTCAGTGTGTCGTCGGTGGGGTAGTTCTCCGACTGCCGGTTCGCGGAGTCTCCGACTTCACGCGGAGGTGGAGCCCCCCAGCGACTGGCAGATCGGCGGCCGTTTAGATCCGTTTTGGCGATGCGAGCGCGTGGCGCCCAGATTCCTGGAGGTAGGTCAGGGCCAGGGCGAGGGCATCCGCCGCGTCAGCGTCCGGGACGGCCGGCAAGTTGAGCATCCGTTGGACCATTTTTGCGACGGCAGATTTCTGAGCTCCGCCAAAACCGACGACTGCCTGTTTTACTTTCCGTGGGGCTATCTCAAAGATCGGCACTCCGGATTCTGCAATCGCCGCGAGCGCGGCACCCCGGGCCTCGCCCATGATGAGGGCCGTCTGGATATTCTGGGCGAAAAAGAGACCTTCGATCGCACAGACCCCAGCCCCATACTGACGGGTCACATCCCGGAGCGTTTGCAAGATGTGGAGCAAACATCGGGATCTTTCCCAACGGGCAGGGCACCGAATGGTGCCAAACGCGAGGGCTTGATGTTGAGGGCGCCCGAATCGGACGACACCCCAACCGGTGCCGCGTAGGGAGGGATCGACTCCCAGCACGACACCCGCAAAAGGAGCGGTCGACTCACGGATTTGGTCCGGGTCGTTTACGATTTTTCCGCGGCCTTCCAGGCGCTGTCGCAATGCCGCTAATTGTCTTGGGGAAATTGCCACGTCTACTGAATTTTCCCGGGCTGCTGTCCGTGCAACAGTTTCCGGTAGGTGGCGAGAGCAAGTAATGGCCAGGAGTTTCGGTAGATGTCGTACTTTAGGTAAAAAACCTTGGGGAAACCAGTGCCGGTGATCTCATCCTCTGTCCATGAACCGTCCTCGTTCTGGTTTCTGACCAGCCATTCGATCCCACGCCGCAACCAGCCATCGCCGGGATCGCCCATGGCACACAAGCCCATCACGGCCCATGCTGTCTGCGAAGGGGTCGCCGGCCCGGCTCCCTTGAAAACGGGATCATCGTAGGTATTGCACCGTTCGCCCCAGCCGCCGTCCGGAAGTTGCACCGATCGAAGCCAGTCACGACCCTTCAAGAGCCAGGGTTGATTCATGTCCACGCGCTGGGCGCTCATGCCGCGAAGCACCTGCCAGGTCCCGTAAATGTAGTTCACTCCCCAACGCCCGTACCAGGATCCATCCGGCTCCTGCTGCTTTTGAATATAGCGGATCGCCGTCTGGATCTGCAGGTCATCGGACGCATAACCCTCGTAACCAAGCAGTTCAAGTATCCGCGCGGTGATGTCCGCACATTCGGGATCGAGCATCGCGTTGTGGTCCGCGAACGGCACCTTCTCCAGAATGTTCTTCGTGCAGTCTTTGTCGAATGCCGCCCAGCCTCCGTCGCGACATTGAAAGGTCATCATCCATCGGATAGCCCGCCGACAACATTCATCCCGCCGCTGGATATCGTCAGTGGGTACCTGGCGAAGCGCCAGCAGGACCATCGCAGTGTCGTCCACGTCGGGGTTCCATTTGTTGTTATACTCAAACACCCATCCACTGGGCTCGACCTGCGTGGGATTCTTGTGCTGCCAGTCTCCACGAAAGCGAATCTCGCGATCCATGAGCCAGCTTGCCGCCTTCTTCATCCGCGGATGATCCGGGGGCACACCGGATTCGCGAAGACACATGGTGACGATTGCAGTGTCCCACACGGGGGAGAAGCAGGGCTCGATGCGCAGGGAATCCGCAGTTTGACGTTCGAGTTTTTTCAACTCTTGAAGGGCGCGCAATACTTCCGGGTGATCATCCGGGTAGCCCAGGGCAATCAACGCAATCAGCGCGTTCAACATCGCCGGGAAGATCGCCGCCAGGCCGTCGCTTCCCTCAAATCGTTCAGTCATCCATGCGTCCGCTTTGCGCAGAGCTCGATTGCGGAACGGATGCAACCCGTGGCGCGCAAAGACCTCAGCCACCTTGTGCAGCTTGTCGAGCCAGAGAAAGGCGTTGCGGACGGAAAAATCAAAATAACGCGGACGCAAGGACTCGGTGAGCTCCCATTTGCCGTTTGGGTAAAGTTCGTCGAGCGTCATGCCGTTCTTCACCGGTCGCGTTGGTCGGAAATGATTGATGATCGCCAGCGGTATGAGCATCGCGCGGGACCAACTGCTCATCTCCCAAAAATTCACGTGGAACCATTTCCCGATGAGGAGAACTTCGCAGGGGATGGTCGGGACATGGTTCCATCCCACAAGACCCAAGAGGGCCAGATAGAGCTTGGAAAACGTGTTCATGCGGGGCACACCGCCGAGAGATCGGGCGATCTCGCGTGCTTTCAACATCCGAGCATCGGTTACGGGGACTCCGGCGAGCTTCAGAGCAAGATAGGCCTTCACGGTGGCATTCACCTCGGCCGGTCCATGCGGATAAATATTCCAACCGCCTTCGGGAAGCTGCCGATCGAAAAGATGCCGAATGGCCTTGCACTCCCAGTCACGGTCCACCTTTCCCCACCAGTGGTAGAAGGCTAACATGTCCGCAACGAGCGTCGCATCGACAATCAGTTCGCCTACCCAGTACCCGTCGGGTTTCTGTTCCGAAAAAAGAAAAGCCTGCGAACGGGTGATCGCTTCGTCAACGGGAGCGGAATCTTGCCGCAGGGGCGCGGCCGCCGGAGCTACCACAGATCCCTCCATCGATATCAGAGGTACGGACATCGTTCATAAGCTTGCGGTGTCACCGAGGCGTGTAAAGAGGGTTTTCACGCAACCCCACCGCTGCTACAGTTCTCCCGCATGTTGCTTGAGTTCACCAAAATGTCGGGGGCCGGAAACGATTTCATCCTGTTTGACAATCGGACTGGAAAAATCGCCTTTACCCGCGATCAGGTCGCCCGCCTCTGTCACCGCCAGTTCGGCATCGGTGCCGATGGCATTATGGCTCTTGTACCAGCCCGATCTGCCAAGGCGGATTGGGCCTGGCAATTCTACAATTCGGATGGATCGGACGCGGAGATGTGCGGCAATGGCGCCCGTTGCTTCGCTCGCTATATCCAGAAACTAACCGGCACCACGGGCCGGACGTCGTTTGAAACGGTCGCAGGGGTCATTGTGGCCGAATTTGACGGGGAAAACGCGACCGTAAACCTAACGTCGCCTCAGGGCCTTCGCCTGCGCGAAATGCTCGCAACCAGCGCCGGGGAGATCGAGGTCAGTTCCCTCAACACGGGTGTCCCCCATGCCGTCGTGTTCGTACCCGATGCAGACCGCGCCATGGTGCAGTCCCTCGGTTCCGAACTGCGGCACCACCCACACTTCAAACCCCGGGGCACCAATGTAAACTTTGTCCAGATCAAGACCCCGGGATTTATCCGGGTCCGAACGTACGAGCGGGGTGTCGAAGGGGAAACTCTGGCGTGCGGGACGGGTGTCACCGCAAGTGCGATCCTCAGTTCGGTACTCCATGGATTTCATTCGCCCATCCGTGTGCAGGTGCAGGGGGGTGACGAACTCCAAGTTTCCTTTCGAGCAGCGGGCGACCAATTCTCGGATGTAACGCTGGGTGGGCCGGCCACGTTTGTGTTCGAAGGCCGCATCGCTCTTTAACATCCCTGAGCTCATTCCATGTCAAAGCCTGTGTCGGAGTCCCCGAAAATTCGCTGGATGGACGCTGTACGCCACGCGGTTCAGGCGCAGACGCTCGTCAAGGTCACCCTTTCCGGGACATGGGCGTCGACACCGACGTTACGCCGGGTGCTGGGTCGGCTCGTTGATCTTAAGGCGGGCATGCGCGTCTCCCTCGTGTTTCGTCACGATACCCGCGATGTCACCCAGAATTTTGAATTGAAAGAGGGGGTTGATGAGTTGAGTCGATGGTTGGATTCCGGGGGCGCGTCCGGCTTTCTTCGCACAACGGATGCCGAGTGGGAATTGAGCGGTTTCGCGGACGGGCCGGGACGTTTGCGCGAGATGCGACCGCAACCGGGTTTGAACGCCCCGGCTGTCAACCGAACTCATGATCGATCGCGAAAACGAGCCATCGCCCCCGGTGAATCCACTTGGCTGGGCGATCTCGGCGTCACCACTCAAGACGGGTCGGTCTGTGCGGGGAAAGAAGCCAAGTTTCGACAGATCCACCGCTTTGTTGAAGTGCTCGGGGCGCTATTTGAAGAACTGCCGGACGTTTGGGACGGTTCCGTTCGGACCCTGATCGATATGGGTTGCGGCAAGGGTTATCTCACGTTTGCCGCGACGGAGTACCTGCGGAAATCGAGCCCGGGGCAGTGGAAGATCCGGGGAATCGAGCAGCGACCAGAGTTGGTTGAACTGTCAAATCGCGCAGCGCTGGAGGCTGAATTTACGAATTTGGTTTTCGAAACTGGAAGTATTCAGGACGTCGCGGTTGCGTCGGTGGATGTATTAGTCGCCTTGCACGCCTGCGACACAGCCACGGATGATGCCCTGGCGAGTGGAATTGCTGCAGGGGCGCAACTTTTGTTGGTCTCTCCCTGCTGTCATAAGGAAGTGCGCCCGCAGATGAAGCCTCCCCCTTTCCTGGAGTCCGTGTTGCGACACGGGATCTGGCGCGAGCGACACGCCGAGTTCGTTACGGATGCGCTTCGCACCTTGCTTCTGGAATGGGCCGGTTACCGTACCCGGGTTTTTGAATTTATTTCCCCGGAACACACCGGCCGAAATCTAATGATCGCGGCTGTCAAGCGGTCCGATTCGCGGGGGCGTGAAGAGCGGGCTCTTTCCGTGCGAGAGTTGGCGGGTCATTACGGGATTGCGACGCAGCGACTCGCCGAACGGCTGGGATTCCAATTGTCAGCTAGGCCACAACACCCACTGCCTCCAGCACCCCTCCGGTCTGGCAGCGAGAATCTGCTGTGAACTGGGATCAACTGGACTGGACAGCTCTCGACCGATTGCGAGATTTGTTTCTCCGCGGAACACCCACGCTGGGTCCGTATTGGCAATCGGTTTCGGACCTGGCCAACTATGATTTTACTTACGGGGAACGGATTGGTTGGAAATGGGATGCCGTCCTCCAGGGCCTTGACCCCGGCGAATGGCGCTCCAGCACAGGCGCGATCGTAGACTGGGGTTGTGGCAGCGGCGTCGCCGGCCGCCGGATCGTGGACTGGCTTGGGGGCGATGCAGTCGCTGGGTTGCACCTCATCGATCATTCCGCTCTCGCGGTGCAATATGCCGCCGCTGCCGCGACCACTCGTTGGCCGGGCTTGAGAGTGCAGACCGGCCCGGTTCCGCCCGACAAGCCGATTTCCTTGCTGGTGATCAGTCATGTATTAAATGAGCTGGATGGCGCGGGGCGGGGTGAGTTGCGCCGGATGATCGGGCAGGCGGAGACCGTTCTTTGGGTTGAGCCAGGGACTCACAGTGCCAGTCGGGACCTGGGTGCGATACGTGATGAATTGCTGGGTCGGTTCGACATCGTTGCGCCTTGTCCCCACCGGGAACTATGCGGAGTTATTCGGCCGGGAAACGAAGGCCATTGGTGCCATTTTTTTGCGCGGCCTCCCGGTGGCATCTTCGCGGAAAGCAGCTGGGTCCGGTTCGCGCAACGTGCGGGCATAGATCTTCGCAGCCTTCCGTATTGTTATCTAGTGCTTACCCGGCGGCCTCGGGAGCAGCCGCAAAAGGACGGGAACGACCGTCAGGAGATCCGAATTCTCGGCCTGCCCCGGAAATACAAAGGATTTGCGAAGGTTTTTGGATGCCAGATTTCCGGTGTGGGCGATCTGGTGCTGCAGAAGCGAGATGCACGCGACCTTTTCAAACGATTGGACGAGTTGTCAGGACGATCGTTGTTAGCACGCGTGGAGGGAGACCGGTTGAAGGAAGTTTTTCTGGAGGCCCCGTCCGAAAGCCAAACTGAGATGTGAACTGCTGGCTTGAGTATTTGACGCCCTTGCAACCAGAAGTTTCCTTTCATACCATCCCGCCGGTTTTTGTTGGATGACAAGGGATGTCATCGGCTTGACCCGCGACGGATTTTTCACTATGGCCTCTCTTAACGACAACTATCTCAAGCTCAAAGCCGGCTACCTCTTTCCTGAAATTGGACGGCGCGTGAAGGCTTTCTGCGATGCCAATCCGGATGCCGCCAAACGTGTGATCCGGTGCGGAATCGGCGACGTTACGGAGCCTCTTCCGGCGGCCGCCATCGCGGCTTTGCACAAGGCGGTGGATGAGATGGCTCACCGTGACACGTTTCGCGGGTATGGTCCGGAACAGGGGTATGAATTCCTGCGAAGCGCAATTGCCGCGAACGACTATCGAACGTACGGGCTTGACGTGGCGGACGACGAAATTTTCGTGAGCGATGGTTCGAAGTGCGATTGCGGGGCGATCCTTGACATCCTGGGCCACCAGAATCGGATCGCGATCACCGATCCGGTCTACCCGGTCTACGTGGATACCAATGTGATGACGGGCCACACAGGGGATGCCGACGATTCAGAAGCGTACGGCGGGTTGGTCTATTTGCCGTGCACAGCTCAGAACGGATTCATTCCAGAGCCACCTCAGGAAAAAGTAGACGTGATTTATCTGTGTTCACCTAACAATCCGACCGGTGCCGCGGCCAGCCGGGCGCAACTGGAGGCATGGGTTCGATATGCCCTCGCGAACCGGGCCATCATTCTCTTCGATGCCGCCTACGAAGCCTACATTTCCGACCCGGCGATTCCGCATTCAATTTATGAAATCCCCGGCGCGCGAGATTGCGCCATCGAGTTTCGAAGTTTTTCCAAGAACGGCGGTTTTACCGGAGTTCGCTGTGCATTTACGGTGGTTCCAAAGACCTTGCTGGCGAGCACGGCCGCGGGCGAGTGGAAGCCACTGCACCCGCTGTGGAATCGGCGGATGAGCACGAAATTCAACGGAGTGTCGTACCTCGTACAGCGGGCCGCCGAGGCGTTGTATTCCAAGGACGGGCAGGCGCAGGTGCGCCAGTTGATTACTCTTTATATGGGCAACGCGAAGATCTTGGTGGCGGGAGCTCGCGCCGCCGGGTTGACCGTCTTTGGCGGCGAGAACGCCCCGTATATCTGGGTGGGGGCACGGGCAGGCATCTCCAGTTGGCAGGCCTTCGATCGGATGCTGAACGAGGCGAATGTGGTCATCACTCCGGGAAGCGGCTTTGGTCGAAACGGCGAGGGTTATTTCCGGGTGAGTTCATTCAACAGTCGATCCAATGCCGTAGAGGTGGCGCGGCGCATTCAAACATTGAAATGGCGGTAGTCCCCCGACGTGGCGAACCTGCGCTTCTGTAAACTTTCCGCGATCGTGCTCTCCGAGTAGGAATACGGCGCGGCCAAGCGACCTGACCTTCGCTTGCTTCGGACGCGCGTAGGCCGACTCCGCGAAATCATTGGAGACGAAGCCTCCTATACGTGTGCCGATGCCGTGTTTGCTAGAGTTTGGCCATTGTTTGAGAGTGGCCGAGGAACTAGGCCGCCATGTATCTCGCTGATCACAGACAATAGTAATCTTTGCCGAAGTTTACCAATGAGTGGGTGATGCTCGGAGCGAAGCTGCGGAGCAGCGCCATAGAATAGCCCGCGGCGGGAGCCATGGGATAGTGTTCACAATAAACCCAAGCCCCGCCATGGGCGACAGAGACCAACGACGGCTTGACCCGTTGTGCAAATCTCTGTCGCCCCGCTGGGGCTCGAGCACTCCACTCCCGAACACCCACGGCTGGCGCCGTGGGCTACTTTCCGACGGCGCCCCGCACGTTAAGCGTACACCTTTTCCAACAACCTCGGGATGCGTCCGCGAGATTGATGGAGGAACGGGACGAATACGAGGCTTACGTGCAAGCCAGCACTCTGATAAATGGCATTCTTCAAGCTGAAGCCCGTCGAGTGCTTGCCCAAGCGGCAGCCGGCTATTGGACACCCTGCTTGTCTTGACACTTGCTTGTCAGGAGACATCAGAACCCGATGGTATTGGTGAGTTGCATTACAACGGCTGAGACGGAAACGCACCGCTCGCAGCGCGGCGGAGTTCGGCGATGGTGGTGACGCCGGCAACGACTTTATCCAAGCCGTCCGCGATGATCGACTTATGCTTACGCTCCGCGATGCTTCGGCGGACGGCATGCTCATCCGTGTGTCGCAAAATGGCTTCGTAATCCGCTTCTGTCAGGTGCCACAGTTCGAAAATGCCGCAGCGTCCCGTGTAGCCGATTTGAGCACATCGCTCGCAGCCCACAGCGTCCGAAACCCGCTCAGGAACAACCAGTCCGACCGTGGAAAGCCAAACGCGCTCCTTTGCCGAGACCGCCCGATGGCGTCGGCAGTTGGTACACAATCGGCGTACCAACCGCTGACCTACAAGGACGCTGAGCGCCTCGGCAATCTCGTGATCCTGTAATCCCCAGTTTCGCAGGGAGGTTAAGCCACCCACGGCATCGCGGCAATAAAGCGTGCTCAAGAGAACCCGCCCACTGATTGCGGCATCCACCGCTGCCCGCGCCGAAACGGCGTCGCGAATCTCTCTGATCATGAGGTATATAGTGCTCCCCAAAAACTAGACCAGGGGTTTAGATGGTGAGTGAAGAGAAACCATCAGGACAACTGGAAGAGCACGATGAAACGACAACGAAAAAAGCACAGTGGGGTTTTCAAGGCCCAGGTGGCTTTGGAGGCGGTGAAAGGCGA
>SIBK01000075.1 GCA_009695205.1 Pedosphaera sp.
GTGCCAGCCAAGAATGGTTTCGGGTCGAACACTCTGCGCCACTTCCTCCAGGGCTTTCCTGCCGAGACGCTGGCCGATCTCGGCCAAGCTGATTCGCTCCGGGACCGTCAGCTGTAACCGCCCTTTGATCTGGTTCTATGAGAATCCGGTTCTCCGTCACCAGATACTCGTTGCGCAGGAGGAGTTCCTAATCAACCGAACCGGGGATGGTCGCCAGCATTCGTTTCCAATTCATCGAAGAGACTTAACCGAGCCAACGGCCTGGGAGCAATCTTCTGATCGTCCTGCAAATCATTGAATATTGGTAGGTTCGAGTTTTTTGACCGTACGGGACCCTGAACGGTTGCAGGAAAGAGGATTGCGCGGACTGCCGTCCGCGACTACGACAGGACGGTTCATGGAGAGATAGGACGAGGGGCAGGTGACACCATACCGAACGGAGAGAGAAGGAAACCGGAGCGTTAACTCTTTATCCATTTCCCACCACGACCGAGGGATCATACTGTCCCCTGAATCAACATGAACATGTTTTCTCTCAAAGACGAAGTCGCGGTGGTAATTGGCGGCACCGGGGTTCTTGGTGGATCGATGGCCGACGGCCTTGCCCTCGCAGGCGCTGCAGTCGCCGTGGTCGGACGCAACGCAGAAAGAGGGCATGCGCGGGTCGCCGCCATCCGGGCGGCCGGTGGGTGCTCGGAGTTTTTTTCTGCAAACGCCCTCGACAGAGTTCAGTTGGAAAAGATCGCGGAAGCAATAACGGGGAAGCTGGGTGCCCCGACTTTATTGTTAAATGCGGCAGGCGGCAATGATCCGCGCGCCACAGTGACTGCAGAGCAGAAGTTTGAGCAGGTGGGGATGGACGCTTGGCGCGAAAATTTCGACCTAAATCTTGTAGGAGGCGTTCTGCTGCCTTGCCAAGTCTTCGGTCCGGCCCTATGCGAGCGCGGTCGTGGGAGTATCATCAACGTGGCCAGCGTCTCGGCTCATGTCGCCTTGTCACGTGTCGTAGCCTATTCCGCCGCGAAGGCTGCCGTCCTGAGCCTGACACAATTCCTCGCGCGGGAGTGGGCGCCCCGCGGAGTACGCGTCAATTCGATCACGCCCGGTTTTTTTCCAGCGGAGCAGAATCGCCGTCTGCTCTTCCAAGAGAACGGTCAACCTACGGCGAGAGCGCAAGCCATTTTGGGGCACACTCCGATGGGGCGGTTTGGTGAAGCGCACGAATTGATCGGTGCGGTACTGTTCTTGGCCAGCGACAGGGCCAGTTCTTTTGTAACGGGCACAGATCTCCGGGTTGACGGTGGTTTTCTATCGCAGACAATTTGACAGTCTCACCTTGCGGATGCCCACATCACCTTTTGTCTTATGAACATCGAGAAGAAAGCCCTCGCGGCGGTCGTGGACTCCACCGGTCTCGTGACGGATTCAGCGGTTCAATCCCTGTTGGTTGAGGCCCTTCCAGTGGGCGAGTACCAGGGACGCCGGATCCTCCTGATCATTCCCGACAGCACGCGCACCGCGCCGATCGGACTGCTGTTCAAGTCGATTTTGGACCGGATTGGATCTGCTGTGGCGAAGCTCGACATTCTCGTCGCGTTGGGAACCCATCCGGCAATGAGCGAGGAGGCTATTTGCGAGCGTTTGGAAATTTCGCTGACCGAGCGCCGGTCGCGTTACGGGAAAGTTGGGTTTTTTAACCATGAGTGGGACAATCCAGCAGCGCTGCACACGTTGGGAACCCTGCCCGCAGCGGACATTGAAAAGCTGTCCGACGGCCGATTCTCGATGGACGTCGCGGTGACAGTGAACCGCAGGGTTCTCGACTACGACGAACTGGTGATTCTCGGTCCGGTTTTTCCCCACGAAGTCGTCGGATTCAGCGGCGGCAACAAGTACCTTTTCCCCGGAGTCAGCGGGCCGGAGATCCTCAATTTTTTCCATTGGCTGGGAGCGGTGATCACGAATGTGGGAATCATTGGAAATAAATGGACTCCCGTGCGCCGAGTCGTGGACCGCGCTGGAGCTATGGTACCCGTTCGCAAGCGCTGTTTCGCGATGGTGGTGAAGGGCCCAGGAATGGTTGGGTTGTTTTTTGGGACTCCGGAATCGGCGTGGGACCATGCGGCCGATCTTTCCGCCGCCAATCATATAGAATGGAAGGACCGGCCGTTCCACACCATCCTGTCCTGTGCGCCCCCCATGTATGATGAGTTGTGGGTGGGTGGGAAATGCATGTATAAGCTGGAACCCGTCCTGGCGGCTGGAGGGGAATTGATCATCTACGCTCCCCACCTCCGCGAGATCAGCGTGACCCACGGCGCAGTGATCCGGCAGATAGGCTACCATTGCTGCGAGTATTTCTCAAAACAATGGGATCGGTTCAAAGATCTCCCGTGGGGGGTCCTCGCCCACAGCGCTCATGTCTTTGGTGCAGGCACCTACGACAACGGAATCGAGTACCCGCGGGCTCGAGTGACGCTGGCTACCGGAATCCCCGAACGGGTGTGTCGAGAAATCAATCTGGGTTTTCGTGATTGGAGGTCGATCCGACCGGAAGACTACGCTGGTCGCGAGGCGGAGGGTGTGCTGCTGGTTCCGAAGGCGGGCGAGACGCTCTTTAAGCTGGCTGCCGCGTTGGGCTAATTCTGTGGGTCAGGTTTCCGGCCTGACGGTTCGGGACTGCCCTCTTCCAGGGGAGAGAATCCACCGAACTTCACAATGCGCGCCGCGAAACCATCAACCGTTACAGGAAAGAGCATTGCGCGGACTGCCGTCCGCGACTACGACGGGGCGGTTCATAGAGAAGGCCGCTGTCGTTCCAGAATTCGCCCGATTGCCCAGGCGGCGTGCTCCGCAATCAACGGCTCGGGATCCGATGAAGCCCGTTCCAGGTCAGGCAGGGCGTCGATTCCACCCACATTTCCCAATGCAACACAGACGTTACGGAGCAATCCGCGCCGACGCGTACGGAGGATCGGAGTCCCCGCGAACCGGCGTTTGAATTCTGCATTGTCCAAGCGCAGAAGTTCGCGGAGAACGGGCTGCTCCAGATCGGCCCGGCGGTGAGCTCCGAGAAGCGAGGCCTCGCGCGCGAAACGATTCCACGGGCAAACCGCCAGGCAATCGTCACAACCGTAAATCCGGTTCCCGATCAGTGACCTCAATTCCACGGGAATCGAACCCTTCAATTCAATGGTTAAGTACGAAATGCACCGTCGAGAGTCCAAAATAAATGGGGCGGGCAACGCGCCAGTGGGGCATGCGGCGAGACATCGTGTGCACGACCCGCAGCGATTTGGTTCTGCAACATCCGGCTCAAGATCGAGCGTGGTCAAAATTTCTGCGAGAAAGAACCAGTTGCCCATTTGGCGGTTGATGAGATTGGTATGCTTCCCCACAAATCCCACTCCAGCCCGTTGGGCAAGATCCCGCTCCAACACGGGTCCGGTATCCACATACGAGAGAGACCTAGTATTCGTGCCGAAAGACTCCACCACTTGGGTCAACTGGACCAGCGCCTCAGCCAACACGTCGTGGTAATCGTGATACCGAGCATATCGCGCAATCACTCCCTCCGCAGGGCGATCCTCCGGAATGACGGTCGTCGATAGGCCAGACGTGCCTAACGCATCTCTCGGATTTCCATAATTCACAGCGAGGATGACGATGCTACGGACTCCACTCAGAACCCGCTGGGGATCCACCCGCTTCTCCGCGCTTCGTGCCAGCCACTGCATTTCTCCCTGTCGGCCCTCCCCCAAGGCCTCCAGCAACCGCGGACCACTCTCGGGGGGCGCGGCCGTCGTTATCCGGCACATATCGAAGCCCAATGTGCGGGCCGCGGCTTGGATCAATTTTTTGGGACTCACGTATGCCAGTTTAGGGGCTCCTTACTCCACCCTCAACGCCGCCGGGTAACGTCCCGAAAACTTTTCGCCACGTTCCGGGCTACTTCCGTGGCGTGACGAAAATCGACGCCGACGATGATGTCAGCCTCCCGGTAACAGGGAGCTCGCTCCAACATAAGTTTCCGTATCGTTGCCAGTGGATTCGGCATATTCAGCAGCGGCCGGTGTTGCTGGTGTCGGACCCGCTCGAAAACAGTTTCGGGCGACGCCCAAAGGCACGCGAGGAGAGAGTGTTTCTTCAAGCTCGCCAAATTCTCCGGATTCACCACGGTGCCGCCGCCGGTTGAAATCACCTTATTTGTGGCAGATTCCAGCTCGCGGACAACCTCCGATTCGATCTTTCGGAACGTCGCCTCACCGTGCTCCGCCGCAAATATTTCGGCAATTCGATGGCCTGTTCGCAGCTCGATCACTCGGTCCGTATCAATCAACTCGAATTGCAGCAGATCTGACAATAGATGCCCCACGGTAGTCTTCCCTGTCCCCATAAAACCCATTAGGGCGATATTTCTGAATTCACGACTTGCCAGCTGCATTCCGGCATTGTGGGAGTCAAGATCTCAAAAAGGCACAGGGAAAATCCATCCTCCCAAAACTTTCCGCTCCGGACTGCTGCGGTATCTGAAGCTCAAAAATTTACCGACTGCATCCCGATGTGGTGAAGGCGGCAGCGGACATTGACGGTGAACGGATCGCTGTCGGCGCCGACTCGGCGAGTACGACGACTGAATTGCCGGCTTTGCACGATGTTACCGGGAACCGCTGATCAGCGGGGACGTCGCGTTCAACCGGGTTCGCAGGTTCCGCCGCATCGATGACTGAAAACGGTTCTTGGGCAGGTTTGTCATTCCATTCCAATTGCTGGTACCGTCATCGCGTGACGAAGCCGCCTAATTCCTTTCTGCGCACGCTCCTGGTCCTGGGGCGGGTCTCCAATCTGCCGACCGTGTGGACCAATTGCCTCGCGGGCTGGATGTTGGGCGGTGGCGGTAGCCCCCGTCCCCTTTGGTTCCTGATTCCGGGTGCCAGCCTCCTATATGTCGGTGGCATGTATCTGAACGACGCCTTCGACGCAAGGCACGACCGCCAGCGCCGCGCCGAACGCCCCATTCCACTAGGAAATATTCGCGAATCAACCGTGTGGGGACTGGGCTTCATTCAAATGCTGATTGGCTGGGCGCTTCTGGTGATGCTCGGGTTTTTACCGGCGCTTTTGTCGTCGGTTTTAGTGGGAACCATCCTCTGGTACGACGCCGTCCATAAACGAGTGTCTTGGTCGCCGGTGATCATGGCGTCCTGTCGTGTTCTCCTTTTTCTTACGGCTGCGGCAACAGGAAGTGATGGCGTCACCGGATTGGCGCTGTGGAGTGCCATCGTGCTGGGTGGTTGGATTGTCGGATTGAGTTTTGTAGCCCGGCGCGAAAGCGCGGAGAACCCCTCGATTCCGGGATGGCCCTTCCTGTTTCTTGCGCTGCCCGCGTTTCTCGGATACCTGGCAAATGAAGGGGCATGGCGACGCAATGCCTGGATTCTAATCGCCCTAGTGGCTGCCTGGGCAATCCGCTGCATCCGGTTCAGCCGCATTCATCCGCCTCAGATTGGAAAGACAGTGGGAGGATTAATTGCCGGAGTTTGCCTGGTGGACTGGCTGGCAGTCAACCCGGGCCCCTTCGACGGGCTCTGGTTCGCGGCATCCTTCGGCCTTGCCCTGCTTGCCCAACGATTGGTGCCGTCGACGTGATACAACATGCGGGAGAACTTGCACATCCGCAGCCATAGCAATTGACCTGTCCCTTAGTCCGTTAACGTTTGCTGTTCTTCTGAGGTAAAACAGAGTGAAATCCCGCCGGCATGCAGACTCTCTACCTGGATATTTTTAGCGGCATCAGCGGTGACATGTTTCTCGGCGCCCTGCTGGATCTCGGCATGGATTTTAAAACGTTCGAACGTGAGCTGCGAAAATTGAAGCTCGATGGCTATCACCTGCACGCCGATCGACGCCAGAAATCGGGCATCGAGGGCGTCAAATTTGACGTACATCTCACCGATGGACACACCGTAGAATGCGGACAGGGTTTAAGCG
Organism: Pedosphaera sp.; assembly: GCA_009695205.1. Taxonomy (GTDB): domain Bacteria; phylum Verrucomicrobiota; class Verrucomicrobiia; order Limisphaerales; family UBA9464; genus SIBK01. The sequence continues at coordinate 5,992 of SIBK01000075.1, forward strand.
AAATGTCACGGGAACACGCCCATTCCGATTCTCATGCTCATGAGCACGGGCCGGAGCGGGCGCATTCTCTTGCGGAATCGGACCACTTAGATGCCTCGACACTTGGCTCCAAAGAGTCTCCCTCTCACGACCACGACCACGCTCATGGGAGTGAAAGCCGGAATTTCGAGGCGATTCAGGCATTGATTTCTGCCAGTGCCCTATCCGCCTGGGTGAAGGAAAAATCATTCGCGGTTTTTCAAAGAATTGCCGTAGCCGAAGGCAAGATCCACGGAGTGCCACCGGGCAAGGTCCAATTTCACGAAGTGGGCGCAGTGGACTCCATCGTCGACATCGTGGGTGGATGTATTGCTCTCGAACTGTTGGGCAAACCGCGGGTGTGGTCGGCACCGGTTGTGGAAGGGACGGGATTTGTGAAATGTGCGCATGGCCAATTCCCAATTCCGACCGCTGCAACTTTGGAAATCCTGGGCGCGAAGCAGATAGCCGTTACTCAATGCGAGGAGCCTCACGAACTCGTCACTCCGACCGGCGCCGCGTTGCTGGCAGAATTTGTCGAACATTTCGGACGGATGGACGGATTGGTGGCTCACCGTGTCGGGTACGGCCTGGGCACCCGCAACAACCAGACGCGTCCCAACGTGTTGCGCGCCGTGCTCACCCGCGACGCCGGAGTCCCTGCCACAACCCACGACTGGCAAACCGACACCGTCGTGGTTCTCGAAACGAATCTGGACGACATTCCCGCGGAACTGTTGGGGCATGTGTTGGAAAAAGCATTTCGGCTGGGCGCGCTGGACGTGTTTCACACACCAATCCAGATGAAGAAGAACCGGCCCGGCGTTCTGTTGACAGTTCTTTGCGATCCCGCGGATGCGGATAGATTCACGGAGTTGCTACTGGTCGAGACGTCCTCGTTTGGTGTCCGTCGCTCGATCGCGGAGCGGCGCAAGCTGCAACGCGAGTTTGTGGAAGTGAAGACGGCGTTTGGGACCGTCCGAATCAAGCTGGGGCGATTGGACGGGCGAGTGGTTCAAGTGGCGCCGGAGTTTGATTCGATTCGGGACATCGCCGCGCAGGCGGGAGTACCGGCCAAATCCGTTTTCGAAGCCGCCCGGACGGCCGCGGCAGTGTATGGATCGTGAACTAGTGGCCCTCGTCCCGAAATCGGTATCCCATACCGCGAACGGTTTCCAACCAGTCGGCGCTGTTTCCAAGCTTTTCCCGCAACCGCCGCATGTGGGTATCCACGGTTCGAGTATCGATCACTTTTTCGTATCCCCAGACTTCCTGGAGGAGTGAATCCCGGGACTGAACGCGGCCCCGTCTTCGAGCCATCAGATGTAGAAGGCGGAACTCCGTGGCGGTCAATTCAAGCCGAATGCCCTGAATCTTGACCTCGTGGCGGGGGGGATCGATCACGAGATCGCCAAAGGTCAACACTTGGGCTTCAGCAGGATCCGGCGGATGGAGTCGCCGGAGCAAGCCGCGCACCCGCAGCACGAGTTCGCGGGGGCTGAATGGTTTTGTCATGTAATCATCCGCGCCGAGCTCGAAGCCCAATACGCGGTCGATCTCCTCCGCCCGGGCGGTCAACATGATGATCGGAATTTGAGCGGTCGCGGGGAAGGCACGCAACGCCTTGCACACTTCGAACCCGTCCATCCCCGGCAGCATGACATCCAGGATCACGAGACTGATGCGGCCATCGCGAACCTTTTGCAGGCCAGTCCGGCCGTCCGTGGCGGTGACGACCTGAAATCCGGCGGTTTCCAGGTTGAATTCGATGAGTTCCAGGGCATCCGGCTCATCTTCCACAACTAGAATTCGATCGGTCATAGACAATTCAAGACGCACGAACAGAAGATGCCATGCGGTCGGCCGGGAGAAATGTTACGATTAGGTTACAACAGCGCGAATCGCATATCGCCTCTGGAAATGCCCAGACCGTTCGGTCTAGTAATAGCCCATCATGTTTTCTCTTCAAAAGCTTGTGTCTGGCGGCGACAACCGATTTTACGAACTCCTCACGTCCAGCGCGGAGGAGGGGCACGCGAGTGTGCAGTCCCTGAAGCGGATCCTTACCAATCCGTCGGTGACACCGATGCTGGATGAATTCGTAGCTTCGCGCCGCCGGGACAAAGTGATTACCAACGAGATCACCGAACTGCTGTGTCGGAGCGCGTTTACCTCGTTGGAACGGGAGGACATTGAGTCGCTTTCCATCTCACTCTACCGAATTCCCAAGACCGTCGAGAAGTTTGCGGAACGGTACGTGTTGAGCTCGCCGCGGCTGCGGGATGTTCGGTTCGACCGACAGATTGAACTCTTGGAACAGGCCACGCAGACCCTGCTCACCATGGTTCGGGAACTGCATCAGAAATTTCATCTCGACAAGGTGCAGGAACAGAACGAACTGCTGCAAAAGATCGAAGGGGAAGCAGACAAATTGATGCTGGAATTGCTGCGGGATCTTTACTGCGGCAACCAAGAACCGATCAAAGTGATCATCCTAAAGGATCTGTACGAACTCTTGGAAAAAGTTGTCGATCGCTGCCGCGATACTGGGAATGTCGTCGCCCAGATTGTGCTGAAGAATTCGTAACACACGTACGGCGATGACTCTGCTGCTGACAGTGATTCTGGTGGCGTTGGTGTTTGAATACATCAACGGCTTTCATGACACCGCTAATTCGATTGCCACGGTTGTTTCAACGAAGGCTCTTACACCGAGGCAGGCTATCGTGCTGGCGGCAATTACGAATCTGCTGGGAGCTCTGGTGGGAACCGCTGTGGCCAAGACCATCTCCTCCGGTCTTGTGGACGCCCAGTACGTCACTACCCAGACCATCATCTGCGCGCTGCTCGGAGGCATCGTCTGGAACCTGCTCACCTGGTGGTACGGTTTGGCCTCGAGTTCATCGCATGCGCTGGTGGGAGGACTTTGCGGGGCCGTACTCGCATCAGCTCATGGCAACTGGTCTGCGTTGATATGGTCGAAAATCAAGACAGGCGCGCCGTGGTTCAAGAATGACGGCATCTTATACAAGGTGGTCCTGCCCATGGTACTTTCGCCCACAGCCGGCTTCCTACTCGGGCTTTTCTTCATGACGTTGTTATATTTTTTGTGTCGGAACTGGCGTCCTCGAACGATCACAGCGGTCTTCGGAAAGCTGCAATTGGCGAGCGCAGCTTACATGGGCTTCAGCCATGGCAGCAATGACGCTCAAAAAACCATGGGCATCATCGCCTTGACCCTGGTGGCCGCCACCAAGACCGGAGTGATTAGCGATACACCCGGTTGGTTCCATTTTCTATACACGCCCGAAGCGGCGAAGGGCCAATCGCAAGAGATTGCGTTGTGGATCAAACTGGCCTGTGCCTTGGTGATGGCATTGGGTACGGCGGCGGGCGGCTGGAAAATTATCAAAACGATAGGGCAGCAATTAGTGAAGATGCAGCCAATCCATGGATTTGCAGCCTCGACGACCGGGGCGACCGTGTTGATGGTAGCGGCTCATTTTGGAATGCCCGTCTCGACAACCCATGCGGTGACCACGTCGATCATGGGTGTCGGGTGTGCAAAGCGGTTCAGCGCCCTGAAATTCAGCGTCGTGGAAAAGATTCTAACGGCCTGGATCCTGACCCTGCCGGCGACGGCCCTGCTGGGGTACCTATTTATGCGAGCGGTACAGATCCTGGGTTTCTGACCCAGGGATCCACTGGGGTCAGTCAATGGTATTGTGCTTTTTGCGCCCCGCGAATTCGCTGCAGAAATGGCTTCCCGCCTGGGAGGCGGCAATCCTTGGGGCGGCGGTTCTATACGGAGTGACGATCTGCCACCTGCAGGAATTCATGCGTCACTCGTGCCGGAGGGCTTCGACCGGATCCATTTTTGCGGCACGCAATGCGGGGTAAAGTCCGAACACGACCCCGATCAGACCTGAGATTGTGAATGCGAGAATGGGTGACCCTGGAGTGATGATGGTTCGCATTCCGGCGAAATGAGAGACTCCGAAGGGAATAAGGACGCCGAGGAGTACACCGAGGAGTCCGCCGGAAGCGCTGAGAATTACAGATTCGATAACAAATTGAGTAGTGATATCCTTGCGGCGCGCGCCCAGGGCTCGGCGGATGCCGATTTCGCGGGTTCGCTCGGTGACATTGGCGAGCATGATATTCATGATACCGATACCGCCGACGAGCAAAGAAATGGCGGCAATGGATCCGAGCACGAGGTTGAAGATTTTCTTGGTCTCTTCGGCCTTTTTGAGAAGTTCGAGAGGCACCACGACGGCGTAGTCCTTCTTCTTGTGATTCTTCTCCAGGACATCCTTGATCGCTTCGGAGACTGGAATTACGTCCTCGGACTTCACAACCTTCACGGTGATTTCGTGGAGGGCCACGCGTTCCGATTCAAAACTGCCGGCGCGGCGGCGGAAGAGAACTTCACCATAGCGGTGTCGGGCGGTTTCCAGTGGTATGAACATGCGATCGCGGGGTGCACCGCCGGCCTCTTCAAGATTGCCCTCAGAAAAGGCTCCTGTGGTCCGAGGCTCCATTATTCCGATAACGCGATAATAGTTCTCCCCAATCCGGACATCTTTTCCAAGGGGCTCATCGAGGGGGAACAGTTTCTGAACCATCTCGGTGCCGAGGACGCAGACGGTTTCGGCGGCATCGAGGTCCGCCTGGTTAAAGAACCGGCCGATGGCGACCTGATGATTTCGGACGACGGGATAGTCCGGGAGCGTTCCCACGATATCGACGTCGACGCGAACCGCGATATTCCAGACGTACTCACGAATGACGCGTGCTGGAAGGGCTGTTTCCACCCCCGGGATGGTATTCCGAATGCGCTTGAGATCTTCGTTTGTCAATCCGTATTCGAGGACATAGTTATCGCGTCGATTGGAAATTTTCTCCTCCTCACCCGGCTTCTGGCTGCGCAGAAGTATATTTTGAGAGCCCAACGTTTTAATTATTTCCTGTGCCTTGAAACTGGCGCCCTCGCCGATCGCGAGCATCGCGATAACCGAACAAACACCGAAGACAATGCCGAGCACGGTTAGCAGGGATCGCAGGCGGTGTAGCCAAAGGCTGCGGACCCCCAATCGGATCGATCGGCGTAGGCGGGCCGACAAGAATGGGAGTTTGAGTATCAAGAGAAACGGGCGATGTGGTGAGCGAAGGCAGAATTCGAGCTATTTGCGCAAATCGGATTCGAGTTCGCCGTCGCGAAGGCGGATAAGACGTTTCGCGCGTTCGCCGACTTCGAGATCATGAGTCACCATAATCAGAGTTTTTCCCTGCTGGCGGAGGTCATCGAAGATGTCGAGGATTTCACGACCGGAAGCCGAATCTAAATTGCCTGTGGCTTCATCGGCGAGGATGACGAGCGGGTCATTGGCGAGAGCGCGAGCGATGGCGACTCGCTGCTGCTGACCGCCGGAGAGCTCGAACGGTTTGTGGTCGAGTCGTGTTTCCAATCCGACGCGCCGGGCGAGGTCGGTGGCAATTTGGCGGGCTTGCTCCTCCGGGCAATCTTGATAGAAGAGCGGCACTTCAATATTTTCGACTACGGAAAGCTGCTGGATCAAATTGTAACTTTGGAAGACAAAACCGAGCCGGGCTCCGCGGATTGCGGACAAGGCGTCATCATCCAGATCCGAGACATCCTGTCCTCCGAGGAAATACTGACCGCCTGTGGGGCGATCCAAGCAGCCGAGAAGATTGAGCAACGTGGATTTTCCGCAACCAGAAGGTCCCATGATTGCCAAGTATTCGCCGGCAAGAATCTCAAGGCTCAGGCCGCTGAGAGCCGTGACCGATGTCCCCCCCATCTGGTACGTCTTGCGCAACTTTTCCAATCGTACAATCGGGCCTGTTGCCGAAGCGTGGCTCGTCGCGGAGGCCGGGGGCTTCGGGGCAAGATTCGGAGGTGGAGACATTGACAGACTGAGTTTGGTTCCAAAAGCGGACGGGGGCGGGACAATCCTTTTAGTGGGCGGCAGGAGCAGGACTTGGAGCGGTTTTGTGTGATCCTGATTCGGGTGTCGATTTTTTCTCCTCGCCGCCCTTCTTTTCAGATTCGGGAGCGCGGAGCAGCACCAACTCGCCGGCCTGCAGTCCCTCCTTGATCTCGATGAATTCGTCATTGAATTCACCGACCTTGACCTCTCGTTCTCGCAATTTGCCGCCGGCGAGATAGACCACCTGCCTACCTGCTCGTGCCGCAACGGCCTGTATTGGGACGTAGATAACATCCGGCAGTTGTTTAATCAGGATTTCAGTCTTCGCGCTCATTCCGGGTTTCAGCCAATCCCGGGTGCCTTGGATGGAAACAGTGCATTGGTACAGTTTCATGTCGGGATTCATCCAGCGATTCTGTGAATCTGGGAGAATACCGACCTTAACCATCTCTCCTTCGAGCCGGTCGTCTGGAAAGGCATCCACTGTGATGCGGACCTTAAGACCCTTTTTAACCTTTTTGATATGGGATTCGTGGACATTCAACTTCACTCCCATCCGAGTGGTGTCGGGAATGGTAATGATCGCCTGGCGTTCGTAGACCTGCGACCCGACTCGGATCGGCTCATTGCCTCCATACCAGCGCTGTTCCTGTCCGCCGTATACCACGAGTCCGGTCTTTTTGGAAGTAATGACACAATTATTGATATGAACGATCAGCTCATCCCGATTCTCTTTCTCAATGCGGTACCGTTGTTCGGCGCTCCTCATCTTGGCACGCGCTTGGGCGAGTTTTGACACCGCCTCCTTGCGGATTCGCTCCAGCGCCCGGAGTGCCTTGTCATATTTCGACAGCAGCTCCTCGGCCTGCTTGGGGAACTCGTATTTGATATAGAGATCGCGAGCGGTCTCGGAACTTTCCTGCTTGAGCCGCGCTTTATCGGAGGAAGTTTGATCATTCTCGAATTCGTTTTTTGTGATGAATCCCTTGGCGTAGAGGCGTTGGGTTCCTTCGAGCTTGGTCTTAGCCTGATTCACCTCGGTGACAGAGACCAGCAAATCATCCTCGCGCTTGCGCAACTCTTGCTTCGCCACGCCGTCACCTAGCAGGTCGATCCGGGCATACTTGGAAAAATTCACATTGGGTCGAGGTCGAGAAATCGCCGCGATCGGAGCTAGATTCGTGCTCGGCAGGTTGGTCTGGGGATGAATTTCACCCGCTTCAGCAGCCGCGAGTGCGTTGGTGTCCGATTGTTCCCGCAGGTCGAGCATATCGATCAGTTGTTTTGTAATGCGGTCACCCAGAAATTTTTCTAGATCCATATAGGCAAACTTCGCCTCCTGTTCCGCGGAACGCACATCGACGCGATTCTGATTGAGTTGAATTTCAAATCCTTGCTGGGCTTCCGTCAGGCCGGCCATGGTGGTCTGGAAGGTAATATCCTGATTAACGAGATTTTGCTTCATCTTCGAAGAATCCAGTTCCACCAGCACCTTATTGGTTCGGATGTCCTCTTCTGTCACCGAGTAGCCCTCGTCGACAATTTTGAGAATCTTCACGGGTTCACCGCGAACCTCCGATCGGACTTCCTGAAATTCGAGCGCTTCGACACTTCCTCCATTAATCACGGTGATGTCCAACGGGCCGCGACGAGCCGCAAAGGCGACTCCGCCTGTGTTGGAACGGGAGGAGCGGGTGAAATACCAGGCGGCGACCGCGAGGAGACCAAGGAGGGCGAGACTGAATCGGGGGTGGCGGAACAGCCAGGATTTCATGGAGGGGTGGAAGGAAGGTTGGGATTAGTAGCAGCGGGGGTCGGTGGGGGCGGTGATGCTGACGTGGGGCGGAAAACTTCGTCCCACATCCCCGACTCTCCGATGTTCAGGATACCCATGTCCCTCCAGTAACGGAGACGGGCGATTGTGTGAGTCACCAAGGCACCCGTCCGTGCGTTCTGTGCATTGACGAGATCCGACTGAGCGTCGAGAAGATCGCGAGTGGCGCCTCGTCCGAGCTGTTGTCGAAGTTGTTGTTCCTCGACCCGTCGCGCGCCCAATTTTACACCCACCTCGGCGATTTCAAAAATCCGTCGCGCCTGATCGAGAGACCGAGTATCGGTCGCAACAGCGAGTTTTATCTGATCGACGGCGAGGGCGTACGTCCGCTTGGCTCGGGCCTCTTCAATGAGTGCCCGGCGAAATCCGTTTCGCTCCGCCTTTCGATCGAGGCCAAGGTCCACATCGAGCCCCAAGCTGTAGGAATAGATGTTGGGATCTGGAAGAGGGAAACCGCGGCGGGCATTCTCTGAAAAATTACCCCGCGCGCTCGCATCAATCTGAGGCAGCAGCGCGTTCTTTGCGATCGGCACACGCCGCATGGCGTCCTCGAGGCGCTGCCGGGTATTTTGCAGATCGAGCCGGACCGATTCCGCGATCTTTACGGCATCGTCAACCGAAATTCCCGGGTCCTGGATCGTAAGGCCCTCGAGGTCCTGTTCCGCGAGGACGAGAGAACGACTGACGGGTAGTCCGAGGGTGATCTTGAATCGGTCGAGGCTTTCTCGATAGTCACGCAGGGCGGTCAGCCACCGGGCCTCCGCATTGAGCTCCGCCTGGGTCAGCTGGTCGAGCGATGCGAGAGTTCGCTGGCCCTCGTCGGCGAAGGCCTTCTCGCGCCGGGCATTTTCTCGGGATCGCTGGAGATCCAGGAACCCATTGCGCACCTGGTCCCGGGCCTGCAAGACAGCGTAGTAATCCCCTGCCAATCGAACCGTGAAGTCCTTCTTGAATTGGACGAAATCCCGCATTCCATACAGGAGATTCCGTTCCGCCTGGGTCAGATTTTCCATGGTTACCTGGAATCCAGCGCCTCGGAGGAGGGGTTGACTGAGGGTGCCAGCCACCTGAGACGAGGTCAGGGCCCGAGGATCGCCGGAAACATAGCGGAGAAAATCCGTCGTGAACGAAGCCGAGAGCCGGGCACCCGTGGCGAGCAACCAGCTCACACCGAAGCGCGCGTGCCCTTCAACGAGAGTGGCGTCGTTCCGAGCTACCGTAATGGGTTCCTGCGTCACGGGATCAATGCCGATCACCTCCCGAGAGGTGCTCCCACGGAAAGCTCCACTGCCACCACCGAAAAAAATCGGTGTAAATCGGTGGCGAGAGAGAGAGAGATCGAGCGCCTCCAGATACAGCTGTTCCTTCTGTAGTTGATACTCGCGGCTCTGCCGCACTGCGATTTCGAGTGCCTTCAATAGAGAAACGGTCGGAGATCCCTGTTCACTCGTACCTTCGGGACCCAGAAAATCCGGCGCCGCACCCGCGCGCGGCAATTCCGAAAGATCCACCGGCAGGTTCGTGTCGATCGAAAAGCTACGATCCATGTTCGGAACACGGGGGGCCTTTTGAGTCAGAATCTGGCCGACTTCCTTGTCGGCTGATTTGCGAATCCGGTCCGTACTGCAGCCTGGGCCCGCGAGCAAGGCGATCACGACGAGGCGAGCGCAAACGAGATAAGCGCTTTGGAAAGGAGTTCCTTGGAATCGGGGCATTGTCACGCGGGCAATCACAAATGGACCGTAAACCTCGGCCCACGTTCAACCGCATGCCGGGGTGTCCGTCCATTTCGACCGACTGTACTGAAAATGATCACGGATGATCTCAGACCGCATAGTGGATGGTGGCGAGAAAATACATTCCTAAAAGCATCCAGAATTGTCATTTTACCGGCATGCACTTCAATTTCGATGTCCCAACCGGGACTTCTGGCACCGCCGTTTCGCGCCGATCCCTGCTGCGAGGCTCGGTCGCCATGGCCGCCTACACCTTGGCAGCTCGTCCTCTGTCCGCCTTCGGCCTCGAACCCACCCTGGGAGACGTGAGCATGCCCTTCCTCGACATTCAGCCGGTGGGCAAAATGCTCTATTGGCAGAAGCTTAACCAATGGATCACGGCCAACGAGGACCTGTACGAAGTGAGCCATTACGGGCGGCCAAAAGTGGACCTTGGCTCATGGAAGCTCGATTTCTCAGGTTACTTAAAAAAGCCGCGGTCATTCACCCTGGCCGAACTTCAGGCCCGTCGGCACAAAACCGTTACTGCCACCCTCGAGTGCGGTGGCAACGGCTCAAGCCTCGGCTTCTGCGGAGCAATTGGCAACATGCGTTGGACCGGGACCCCGCTCGGCCCGTTGCTGCGTGATCTCGGACTTTCAAATCGATCACAGGAATTTGTTTTCTATGGCGCCGACGAAAAGATTGAGAAAATTCGCGACAAAGAATACCTGCAACACTTCGCCCGAAGTCTTCCCAAGGAACACGCTCTGCAAGATGAAATTCTGCTGGCATGGGCGATAAATGGTAAACCGCTCGACGAAACCCATGGGGCTCCGTTGCGATTGGTGGTGCCGGGCTGGTTCGGCATTTCCTGGGTGAAATGGTTGACCCGGATCGAGGTTCTCGACCGCCGCTTTATGGGCAAGTGGATGGCGCGGGAATATGTAACGATCCGCGGCGAAGATCGCGACGATGGCACGACGAACTGGCGTGAAACTTCCGTGTGCAATATGAACGTAAAATCCGTGGCAGCCCGCTGTGTCCGACGTGCGGACGGGTCCCTCCGGATTACTGGTGCGGCGTGGAGCGATGGCACGCCGATTCAACGCGTCGAAGTGCGGATTGATGACGGCCCCTGGCAGCCCGCGTTGATCGAACGAAAACCGGAAAGCGCCCGCTTCACCTGGAGTTTCTGGCGTTACGACTGGAAGAATCCTCCGGCTGGCGAACACACGTTTGTCTCCCGCGCGATTGATGCCGATGGACGCGTGCAGCCCGGCCCCGACGATCCGGCAATCAAGAACAAGCGAACCTTTTGGGATGCAAACCAGCAGTGGGTTAGGCGGGTGCGGGTGGGAACTGTTTGAATGGCGGACGGGCGGCCTGCGCTCTGGCTCTGCGAGCAAGCTCCGTGAGATTCGGCCGGATGTTCCGCGTGGATCATCCCCGTCGTGAACCGGATGGAGACAACAACTCTGACTCTTCGCGGCTGCCGACCGGAGTTTTGCGAAATTTTGAATGTTGTTTGACGGTCTGCTTGTTTTAAGGAATCCTAACGTATGAAAGAACTCGATATCCTGACCATTTCCAAAGTGGGTCAGAGCACCTTCCCGAAGTGGTGGCGCGACATCTCGGGCCTATCCCAAGGGGGCCTGGTGGAAGTTCGACCCATGCGAGACGGAAAAAACAGCATTTTGCTGACCCCGCAACCAGGGAAGCGGAGGGGTGCCGTCGGGTTATTTGAACAATTCTCCGTCTGTCCGTCTCCTATCCGCGTGCGGGAGCGGCACACCCTCCCGTTCCAATGAGCTTCCTGATTGACACCGACTTGTTGTCGATGCTGGAACGGAGGAAAGTCCCGGCCCGGCTGGCCCTTTGGGTTCAAAAGAATGAGGCCGATATTTTTCTGAGCGTGGTTTCCGTGGCGGAGTTGCAGTTTGGAGTCGATCACGCCCCGGCCACACACAAACCCAGCCTCGCCGCCTGGCTATCCGACACGCGACGCAAGCTCGCGCCCGCGACCGAGGAGTTAAGCGAAGCAGTGCTCGTCCGATGGAAAGAACTGCTGGCGGAGTTAAAATCCAAAAACCTAAGCATGTCGTGCGAGGATTCGTTGATTGCCGCCACAGCCTTATATCACGGCCACACTCTTGCCACCCACAACACGCGGCATTTTGAACGTGCCGGCCCGCAAATCGTCGACCCCTTGGCGTAACATTTCTGGCGGCAGTCCAATGGAGAGCTTGCCGAGTGATTCTTGCCTCCAGGATGGGTTTTGAGGAATGAAGACGACGGTGGAGATTCCTGACGCCCCATTTCACGAGGCCGAGGCAACCGCAGGCCGCAACGGTACCTAAGTGAAGGACTTGGTAACGAAAGGGCTTCGGCGGGTTCTGGGAGAGCGAAAACCTCCAAATAATGGACGGGAGTTGTGGCCATGAACCGCACCTGGGACGAGATTTGCGCGGACTGCCGTCCGCAACTACGGGGCAACGGTTCATGGGTAGGGAATTTTTCCAACGAATGGACATGAATTGGGACCATGAACCGTTCCTGGGACGCACTTTGCGCGGACTGCCGTCCGCAACTACGACATTCTGGTTCATGGAGAGGCAACGCCGAAACGGCGACGTGTCAAGTTTCCATTGATTCTCGCAGGCGCGGGCGCTAGCAAGACCCGGATTACAGCCCTACACGGGCCACGCAATGACTTCCGCGCCGCGATTACTCAATTGGCGGACGATTTCCGGGGGAAAACCGTCGTAGCAAATCATCATGCCCAATCTGCCGAAGCGCGTGTCGAAAACCGGATACTCGTGACCGGAGCCTATACCGGCGGCCAAGCAATTAGCGCCTCAGGACGGTGTGGTCGCAGTTTCGGGTTCAAACCACTTGCGGTGTTCCTTGATAAGGTCGACCAGGAGATCGACGGCTTCCGCTTCTGGAATATTAAACTTCACCGGCTTCTTCCCGACATACAGATTGATCTTACCGGGCGCTCCGCCCACGTAGCCAAAGTCTGCGTCCGCCATCTCGCCGGGGCCGTTCACGATGCAGCCCATGATGGCAATCTTGACGCCCTTGAGGTGCTCGGTACGCGCCTTAATGCGGGCGGTAACCGTCTGGAGATTAAACAGCGTCCGCCCGCAGCTCGGACATGCCACGTAGTCTGTCTTGAAGGACCGACAGCCGGCCGCCTGGAGGATATTGAATGCCAGGCGCAAACTCTGGCCGGCTCCGGATTCGCCCCGGACCAAGATCGCGTCACCAATGCCGTCTGCCAGCAGTGAACCCAGCGTGACCGCCGCCCGTAGCAGGGCGATCTCCGAGGACAGCGGGACCGGGCCAAACGTAAGGCAGTCCTTCAGAAGGATGGGATTTCTCCGACCGAGCCGTGCGAGTTGAACAGCCAGCAACCGGAAGGCCGTGATGGTCGGCAGTAAAAGCCCGTCCTTCACGGTGACCAATTGAGTTTCGCAGTTGATGTTCTCGATTGAAATCTCACGCGTTGGATCCAGCTCGAGCAAATTCAAGTCTTCGAAAATCGCCTCGGGCTTGACGTCTGCCTTCGGTGAAATGCGGGGCGCCACTTTGTCAAACACGTCCTGAGTCACCACCACCCGGACGGTCTGCTCGTCACCACAGGCCACGTCGCCAAGGGAGATCTCCGCCGACTCGCGCCGCTTAAAAGTGAACGGATCCCACGAAAGCGCCGGGGGCGCGAACGGAGGCGCCTGCGTCGCGGACAACACCGGGATCTGATCGAGGAGATCGTTACACACCGCAATTTCCCGCGGAGAATCCTCGGTTAACGAAACGCGGATGGTGTCGCCCAAGCCGTCGCAGAGAAGCGAACCAATGCCGATGGCTGACTTGATGCGCCCGTCTTCGCCTTCTCCTGCCTCCGTGACGCCCAAGTGGACCGGGTAATTCCAATCAGGTCCCTCTTCCTGCAACCGGGCAACGAGGAGTCGATAGCACTCGATCATCACCTTCGGGTTGGAAGATTTCATCGAGAATACGAAGCGATGGTAGTTGTGCCGCCGGCAGACCCTGGCAAACTCCAGGGCGCTTTCGACCATGCCGAGCGGGGTATCCCCGTACCGGTTCATGATACGATCACTGAGAGAACCGTGATTGGTGCCGATTCGCAGCGCACAATTTCGGCGGTGAGCCTCCAAGACAAGCGGGGTGAAGGCATTCTCGACCCGTCGCAATTCTTCAGCGTAATCGGCATCGTCGTACTCCTTTACCGCAAACTTCTTTTTGTCGGCATAGTTCCCCGGGTTCACTCGGACTTTTTCGACCCATTTCACCGCTTCCATCGCGGCATCGGGCTTGAAGTGAATGTCGGCAACGATGGGTACCTGGCAGCTCTTTTTCCGGAGTTCCCGGACGATATTTTCGAGATTCGCCGCGTCTTTAACCGTGGGCGCCGTAATGCGCACGAGCTCACAGCCTACCGCGACAAGATCCAGGGTTTGTTGGACGCAAGACCCCGTGTCCATGGTATCACAGGTCAACATGGACTGGCGCACCACCGGATTGCAGCCACCGATGACGACCCCACCTGCACCGGGGACCCCTACGATCACTCCACGGGTTAGCCGGCGGTCATGAAACCAGGGAGATGAACAATACGGCATACGTCAGAAATCCTAGATTAACGGATGGGCGACGCCAGCCTCCGGGGGCGAAGCGAGGTTTAAACACCTCACGAACGGGCAAGGCGAGCTGGTTTGCATCGCACACCCGGAACTTTTCGGGGATGAGGCGGGAGGTTATTTCTCTGCAAGCAGCTTCTCCACCTTCCCAAGCAGGCCACCGCGGGCATTCGTATCTCGCAGGTTCCCTTTCCGGTCGACCAGCCACATGGTGGGAATGCCGGTGACGCCATATAGGTTGGCAAAATGATTCCCCTGCCCTTCCGATTCGAAGTGTTGAGGCCAGGGCATCTTCTTTTTCTTCACGAATTGTTCAAGTGCATCCTTATCCTGATCAAGGCTGATCCCGACAATTTCAAATCCCTTGTCATGCAATTTGTCATACGCCTCCTTCACGTGGGGTAACTCCTGTATGCAAGGGCCGCACCAGGTGGCCCAAAAATCAACGAGCACCACTTTCCCCTTCAACGCGGCAAAATCTACCGCCCGGCCGTCGATCGCTGTGAACTTGATATCGAGCGGCCTGCCCATTCGATCCAGGTTTACCATAAGCTTTTGAGCGGCTTCCTTGAACGCCGGCGGCGCCGCAGGCGTTGCAATAATTTCCTTCACCAGCGCCACGGCTTCCTTGCTGTCCTGCGAATAGGATGCAATTTCGAGAAAACCCTGGTACAGTTCCGGTTGATCCGAAAACTCCTTCTGAAGACCTCGCAGGCTCTTTAGGTAATCGCCCATCATTGCGGGCATACCCTTCTCCCGCAGCGCCTGGGCCTGTCGGACAGCCGCCTGAATGCGCTTCAGAAATTCCGCTCGGCGTGGGTCCGCCTTGTCCTCCGCACCGCCTTGGGGTCCTTTGGACTCAGCCGCCGGAGAGTCCGCCCCGACTTCGGGAGCCAACGCCGCCAACTCGGCTGATCGCTCCTTGACCCCCAAACCCACTGCCGCGTTCAGCATCTTGCGCTGTGCTCCGCGGGCTTCTGCCGCCTTCGCATGGTCCGGCCAGCGGGTGTAAAATTCTTTGGACCGGTCTGCCGCAGTTCCGGCGAAGGTTCCCATCTCCTTCCGGAATTTGTCGTACTCTTCCTGGCTCGGTTTGACTTGATTCCAGGAGGCCGGCGGTGCGGGTGGCTTCAGGGCAGCCTGAACCGCAGTCCAAGCCGCGTCCGCGTCGTCCGGAAGCGTCCGCGCATCGGCCTTCGGCTCGGCCGTACCGGCAGCGGCCGCCGCACGCACCGGGAGCATCACCGCCTGCAGTGCAGCAAGTAGGAGAATCGTCGATAGCAGAATCGTCACGTTCATTTAAACAAGACCCCGCACGGAATTGTTCAAAAGTGCAAGCGGCAATTTGATGAGTGTCAAAGCGAAAGCGACCTCGTGGAACTCCGCCCCCTTTCCGCTCGACCCGTTCCACTCGGGTGTCCGACCGAGAGCCGACGGTAAGTCGTCTGCTGAATGCGCGTTGACGGCGCGGGGTGCGGTTGGTTGGGTAAGGCCAATGATTGATCCTTCGACCGTTCTCTCGTCACCGGCCCATGTCGTGGGAGAAGGTTATGACTTTGGGGCCATTCGCGCACTGTTGGGCGGCGATTCGGGTCCGCCTAATTTCGTCATCCATCGGGATGGAGCGATCCTAGGCTTGTGCCTTGGGTTGATGTGGAATCCGCTGGCGGAGGGGGATCCGGCTGAAGTCTGGGTGGGTCGGAAGGGGGATCTTCCCAAGTGGGGGATGACGCTCGCGGAGACGGCTCAACCGCTCCCGGTGTACGTGCGAAGGGAGGCGGGCGGGAAATGGATCTTCACCGGTCTGCACCAGGTGACGGGGAACAGCGGCGAGTTGCCGGAGATCCAGCGGCGACTAAAGCCCCCCGTGATCACGGGAATTTCGCGCATTGTTTTTCTGAAGCGTTTTCCGGAGGCAGGAACCCTCCCAGAGCCTAAAGCGTCTTCACTTTGAAGCTCCGGAACTGCACGGGATCGTTGTGGCCAGCAAATCCGATGTGACCTCGTCGTCGGTCTAATCCTTTGGGAGGATGCTCGATCTTGGAGCGATCGAGCTTATCGATGTCCACGTCCAAGATCTTTGTGCCGTTGAGGGTGACCTTGATGTGCTGCCCCCGCATCTCGATTTCCTCAAAGTTCCATTGACCCACCGGCCGGAGGTACCCGTGTTTAGCGCCGACGCAATGGTAGAGGGATCCGTGATATTGATACGGCAAAAGAGGATCTTTCGGGTGCGCGGCGTTATAACCGTCACTGTCGAGGACTTGTATTTCCAGACCGTCGGAAGCGGAATGGCCTCCCAGGGGTGTACGCAAAGCGATGCCATTATTACCGGCAAGCGGGAGTTTGAATTCCACGCGAACAATAAAATTTTCGTACTCATCTCGAGTCAAGAGGTCGCCGCCCTTCCCGGGTTTGCAAACAACAGCGCCCCCCTTCATCTCGTAACTATCCACCGCGCCCTGCCAATTGCTTAAATCTTTTCCATTGGCAAGTTCGATAAATCCCTCCGCATCGCGGGCGGCAAGAACCTTGTCCGCTTCTTCCGAGCTAATTTCCCGGATGAAACAATTGCGCCATCGAATCTCGCTGCCATGTGTCTGCAATTGGATTGGGCCCGTCGGGTAAACGGGATCGCGCAGGAAACCGTTAATCATTTCGGGCTTCGGCGTTTCCCCCGGTTTTGCGTCCTTGGCATAGGCGACGTAGCCCGATTTTTGGTTCGCGAAGAAGTTTTCGAGAACGGCATTGTCCACCACTTTCTCCCCGTTGAATACCACCGTGGCGCGTTCGCCGATCATTGTGATCTTGAAGCTATTCCATTCGCCAAGCCGTTTGTCCATTTTCTTGGACGGATCTTTGCCGGGCGATCCCTTGCTGTTGTTCCAAAGGCCGCCTGAGCCCTTGTCCTGTCCAAGGCTGCGGGGATCTCCCTGGGTTGAGTCCCAAATTTGAACCTGGGGAATTCCCCGCAGATAAATGCCACTATCTCCCTCGGGGAGCGCCTTGTACTCGATCCACAATTCGAAATCACCGTAATCTTTGGCCGTCGTCAGGTAGAGTCCCTTGCCGTCATTGACGATCTCGTCGTTGTCCACCCGCCAGTGGGCATTGATGTGTTCATTGCTCTCCTTGCCCGGAAGTCCGCCCTCGATGGATTGCCGTTTGTAGAGGCGCTGTTCCTCCAGGGACATCGCTCGCAGCGACGCGGGGTCTTTGGTGCTCCATCCGTACCAGCCTGCGAGATCCTTCCGATTGAAAAGGGCCGTGAATCCGGGTGGGGGTGTCAGCGCTGCGGAATGGGCGGCGCTGGCTGCGAGGGTGAGTGCAACAATCAAGCAAAGAGATTTCATATGGATGCGGCGTCGAAGCCGAGGCCTCCGACAAAGTCATTCAGCAATTGGTATCTCCCGATCCTACCGGATATTCCCAGGCCAAAACAAGAGCGGTTTTTCGAATCGAGATCTCGTCGATTTCAATCACCCTCGGGCGGGGAGCCTTCCCTCGACCTCCAGAAGAGCCTGATAGATAAGCGCAAGGCGGCCCGCGAAGGAATGGCTTGGAGCAGGCGGCACCGAGACCCGGAAGGAACGGCGACGCCTTCTCCCGGATTTCCTCCAGTCCCCCTTCAATTCGCCAGGGCGCGGTTGGTGCGGAACATGTCGGTCACGGCCCACAAGTTCAGCGGGTATAGAACACCCCGGTGCTTGAGGTATTCGGCGTGGCCATCCGCAAACGTATAGCAGGAGCCGCCATCTTTGTTCCGGATTCCGCCCCCGTTGTGCCGATTCCGCCAGATTACATCCCGGTCGTTGCTCTCCAAAAAATCCATATAATAGTTGCTCGCAGCAGCCTCGTTGGTCAGGACTTCACCGAACACAATCGTCAAGGTCGGCTCACGGACGGCGGACTCGGGGATGGACATGCCGGTGACCAAAGCCAGGTCGCTGATTTTCAACGTAATTTGGAAATAATCATTCCACCCGTTGATAATGTAGCTTCGCAGCGCATCGTCCGGATCAAATTTGGGATCGCTCCTCTGCCGGGCTGGTTCCCTCCGCAGGTCGCTGGGACACTTCAGGATGCTCAATGTCTGGTAGCCGGGCCGCAGTTGGGTCGGCCAACGCTTCAAATCCAAGCGGGCTGGATACAATCCACGGTTATCCTGCACATAGAACACCGTGGCCAACCCCAGTTGTCGCAGGTTGCTGACGCAATTCATGGTCTTGGCCCGATCCTTCGCACGGCCCAAGGCAGGAAGCAACATCCCGGCCAGGATGGCGATGATCGCAATGACGACCAGTAACTCGATCAGGGTGAAGGCCCACGCACCACTCCCAGCCGATGGATCCTTGAAGCGGGTCTGTCCTCGAAACTCCGTTGAAAAGCGCGCCGTGCATTTCTGGGGGATCATGCTCTCACGGTGGCCTGGCGGAAGACGGCCGTCAAGCATCACCGGACCTCAAAGCGCACCTTTACGCTGGCATTCGCCAGGCGTCGTTGCACGGGTTCCACAAGGTCCACCTCG
>SIBK01000076.1 GCA_009695205.1 Pedosphaera sp.
GGCAGCGAGGGGATCGGCCGGAAATTGCGCCACGATTCCCGCCAGGACGTCGGGATCCGGAAGTGTGACGCCATCTTCATGAATGAACCGCCCAAGAGCGCGCCCATACCCAAGCCGGTCGAGTGCGCCTCCCAACAGCGCGAGATGAATGTTTCTGCCCGTCTCTTCCCACGTGCCAAAAGTGCCCAAGGCGACATTCTCTTCAACCCCTTCAGTTGAACAGCCCAGCCAGGCAAATTCCCAGTCATGAATCGTACCCGCTCCGTTGGTTGCTAGATGGGTAATCCAACCCCGCTCCATCAAATCCGCGACGAGGAGGGCGGCGCCATTCCGCAGTAGATGGGCTCCGTAAATGAGGATTGCCTGAGCACCCCGGGATTTTGCCTCGCGCAGGCGCGCAGCCGCCTCCCGGACACGGAGCCGAACGGCTGGAGAAACTGCCGCAGGAGGTCGGTCGAGCGGAACGAGAATTTCTTCGACAGCGGCAAGGCTCCTGCGGCTTGCCAACGGAAGGGTCTTCAGCCGGGATAGGTCGAGCGGGCTCTGTTTCATCCCGGGAAAAGCAGCGCACACAATGGATCCAAGTCGCGGTAGTCCGGGATGCAGATGTCCGCGCCGACCCCGAGCAGCCGTTCCCTCTTCCATTCGTCCATGCGGCCCGAACCATTGTTGGCTTCGTCACTCGCCACCGCCACCGCCAACCCGCCCACCTCCTTGGTGTTTTCAATCTCCACGTACCCATCCCCGAATGCCACCAACTGGCCACCAGGAATTGCGTTTTCCTGGAGGATGCGATTGATGATCATCTTCTTGCTGAATTTTCGGTAATCGTCTTGAGCTCCATAGATCCGCCCCTTGAAATAGCGGGCAACGTCTAGCAGTTCGGCCTCCGCTTTCACAAATTGTTCGTCGGTGCCACTCGCCAGATAGAGTGGCAAATCCAGCTGCACCAGGCGATCGAGCAAAGCCCGGGTGCCGTGGACCAGCAACTCATCTGGCTTCACCGTTCCCGCCTTCAGGCCTGCATGCCGGCTTGCAATCCGTTCGTTGAGTCGCCTGAGGTATTCATGCTTGTACTCGAGCGGGTCGTCGGGGACGCCACCGCGCTCCCGAACCCGTTCCGCCAACTGGATCATCTGATAGATCGTCTGCTTCCCGTTCAGGCGCATGATGTCTTCAAAGGCGATCCGGGAACGCTGATCCTGGGTTTCGCCCGGAATGGCGGGCATGATCGAGGTAAACATCGGCACCATCACGTCCGGCCAGCCCTGCCGGACCAGGGAAATGGTTCCGTCGAAATCAAACAGCACATGACTGGCACCCGGCCTCGGGACAAACCCAGGCCGCAGATCCACTAATCCAGAAAAAGTAGTCATCATGGTTTCCAACAGGCGCGCGATTCTGCCG
Source organism: Pedosphaera sp. (assembly GCA_009695205.1). Lineage (GTDB taxonomy): Bacteria > Verrucomicrobiota > Verrucomicrobiia > Limisphaerales > UBA9464 > SIBK01. Next base: position 1,408 of record SIBK01000076.1, read on the forward strand.
TCAACCCGCGTCGCGCATCAAGCAACGGAACCTAGAATCCCTCCATTCCGATGACTCGCATGATTTCTTCGACGGTGGTTTCGCCCCGTACCACGCGGCGCAGGCCGAGTTGCCACAGCGTTTTCAAGCCGCCCTTGATCGCAAGATCCTGCAATCGGAGCGTCGGCATCTTTTCCAGAATCGCATCTCGCAGCAGTTCATCGACAATCAACATTTCTGTGACCGTGGCTCGACCGCTAAAACCAGTGTGGGCGCATGTCTGGCATCCAACTCCCTTCTGAAATTGCGCCGTCGCAACGACCTCTTCCGGCAGCAATCGAAGCACGGCCTCGTCGGGCGTGTACGATTCGCTGCAGCCCGGGCAATTTTTTCGCACCAGCCGAAGTCCAAGAACCCCGGCAACGCTGGACGCGAGGAGGAAGGGTTCGATCCCCATGTTGATCAGGCGGGCAAACACACCGGCTGTGCTGGAGCTGTGAATCGTACTTAAGACCAGATGCCCGGTCAGGCCGGCCTGCACCGCGATATTGGCGGTTTCCGCATCACGAATCTCGCCGATCATGATGACCTGTGGGTCCTGGCGCATCAAGGATCGCAGGGCGATCGGATAGGTGTATTCACGGGCTGGATTGCACTGCGACTGGGCAATCAACGGCAGATTAAATTCCACCGGATCCTCAACGGTGGCGACGCTGATGCTCGGCCCAGCCCGGTCGATCAAATGATTCAGCGCTGCGTAAATTGCCGTCGTTTTTCCAGAACCTGTCGGCCCTGTTAGAAGTATCAACCCCGTCGGCTTCGCCAGAAGCGTTTTCAAGGTCAAAAGGGTCTCCTCCTCCATGCCGAGGCCTCCAAGGTCAAAGCTCCGACTCGTTGGGTCAAAAATTCGCATCACGATTTTCTCACCCCGAATGGTGGGAAACGTCGAAACCCGGAGTACCACATTGCCGGCCTCTGGAAATGTCGATGCCCGGCCTTCTTGCGGCAGCGACGTCTCATGCCCAATAAGGTTGGCCATCACCTTGAGGCGTCCCGTGATTTTAGGTAGCAGATCGCTCGGCAGGTGGACCAGTTCGTTTAGCACTCCACTGATGCGGATGCGGACGGCGATGGTATTCTCCCACGGCTCAATGTGAATGTCGCTCGCGCCGGCCTTGACGGCGTCAATAATGACGCAATCCACCAGTTTTGGGATGTCGATCTCTTCGTCGTCGGTACAGGATTGGAGGTAGCGAATTGTTTCGTTCACAACTTGGAATGATGCTGCATGGGAGCGTATGAGTTGGGTTCGAGGATGCCAGAACGAAAGGGTTAAATAATGCGGATTCCGGATTGAATGTAGCCACTGTCCCGCAAAAACCGTTTGCCTCCCTGGGTGGCGATGGCTAGGCATGTGGCGTGAACGCCATTGATGCCGGCCTGCAATTCCAGAAATTCGTATGGTTGGGAATCATACTACTCGGTGCTATTGTGGTCGGAGCACTCCTGGCCCAGGGATTTTCCGAATTGGTCTTGCTGGTCGGTCTTGGCCTCTGGCTGCTCCTGCTGCCGTATCACGCCTCACTGGCGACCGTCATCGCGGTTGTCACATTTAACTCGGCGCTGATCATGCCTCTGCCCGGCAGACCCTACTGGTGGGAGGTCGCCGCAATGATGGGCTGGACCGGTATCGTCATCACCATCGCCCTTCGTCGCCACTCCCGCGATACCGCCGCAATCCTCAACCGGAATGGCTGGCTGCTATTCGGAATGATGATTTATTGCCTCAATCTGCTCGTGATTATGAATTTTCGCGGCGTCGGATTCCGGGTGTTCGGCGGCAGCCAGATTGGCGGCCGGCTCTACGTTCAACAGCTGTTGTGTTCGGTGTTTCCGTTGTTGTTCGCCCTAAAGACCCCCTCCGAAGCAATGATGGTCCGCCTCTTTTCATGGCAATGCGTCTTCGCGGGTTCGTTTCTCGTTTCAGACTTTGTTTTCTCGTACGGCGGAACATCCGCCTTCGGACTCCTTTACTTGTTCGAGCTGCCAAATGACGGCTTCAATTTCGAAAACCAATCCGCACAACTCGGCATTCGTCGGTTCCAATCCCTGTTTCTCGTCGGACAGGCAATGATCCTCCTGCTGCTGCTCCGTCGGAATCTCTCCGATTTTGCACGCGCCAGCAGTATCTGGCTCTGGCCCGTCGCCATAAGTCTCCTCGGATTGGGAACCCTTGGAGGCCACCGCTACTTGATCGTCTTCCTCGGTATTCTCTTTGTCATCTGCGCTTGGAGCCAGCGGTTCTTTACCATGCAGCGCATGGTCGTCGCCTCACTCGTCACCGCTTTAACGCTCATATGCTTGTACACATTCGCCGGCAACCTCCCCTTCGCCGCCCAACGCGCCGTCTCCGTTCTCCCAGGCATCCAAGTCAGCCGCGTCGCCCGCGACGATGGGGACGTCACCTGGAGAGGCCGACAGGAGCTCCGGCGACTAGGTTGGGAAATGGCGCCGTCGTATCGCCTACTCGGCCGCGGTTTCCGAAAAAATGAGTCTCTCGGCGGAGGCTACGATCCCTTCGCTGGTGTTCGCGAACCGGACACCTTTTTCAACGGATTCATTGGCCTTCTGGTTAATACCGGATTGCCCGGCACGATCTCGATGATGCTCTTTTTGTCCGCAGGCTCCTTCTGCTCCCTGCGTATCATCCGAATGCTCCGAACTCTTCCCGCGTATGACGCGTTCGCGCGCCTCTGCTCGGTTATCTCGGCACACTTCATCGCCTCGACCCTGATTTTTATCTTTCTGCACGGCGACAGCGAGTTCGCTCTGCGGTCGTTCGCTCTGCCAGCCGGCATGCTAATGGTCGCAGAATACCGCCTCCGACTTCGCCTCCAACTGGCTGCAGCAGCCCGTTTGGTGCCGAGGATATCCGGCGACTCGTCGGCGCTGACCCCGACTCGACAGCCGCTGCCTGCCTAATGGCCGAGTCCACACCCCTCCGAATCCTCCATCTCGTCGGCGCTGACGAAGATCTGGGCGGAGTTCTCAGCGTCATCCGCAACATACAGTCCGGCATCGGTGCCACCTGCCATCACGTTGTCCTGGTAAACCAGTCCTACTGCGAAACGCGTCGACCGACTCTCGAGTATCGACGAAGTCGGCATCTCCTGATGGAGACGCCAACGGCAGGTGAATTTATTCGCCGGGGCTGGATGGCCTTTGCGGAGCTTCGCGATCAGCTGGCTCGGGAACCCTTCGATCTCTTGCACGCTCACGCCCGGGGGCCGTTGGTCGTTGCCATGCTGGCCACCCTTCGACTGCGGCGGCCAGTCTTGTTTACGAACCATGCGTTCGCCCGCCGGACGATCCTCTATCGGCTCGCCGCTCGCTGGCCGCGACTCACCACGGTCGTTTTGTCTCCCGCAATGGCTCAGCACTATCGCCTTCCGAAACAATCCCCGAGGATAAAAATAATTTCCGCCTGTTGTGGCGACAGTTTTTTTGTTGAACCGCTGCGACGGGAATCAGTATCCAGGGCCGCCAATGCGGTGCTCCGCCTTGCCGGAGTGGGAAATGTCATTCGCTGGAAGAATTGGAATCTCGTGGTTCAATCCATTTCGCTGCTGCCAGAGGACCTCCGGCGTCGCGTGCTATTCGACATCTGGGGCCCCACACCTGCCGACTCCGATTCGCAGGCCTACGCCCGCCAGCTCACCGAGTTGATTGCCGCACACCAATTGGATTCTCAAATTCGGCTCCGCGGCTCCACCAACGGCATCACCGCCGTGCTCCAGGAGGTGGACTGGTTCATCCTGCCGTCCACGAACGAACCGTGCTCTGTCGCCCTCATGGAGGCGCTCGCTCTCGGAGTGCCAGCGCTCGCATCCGCAAGCGGCGGCAATGGGGATATCTTGGACGATGGCCGGACCGGGTTGCTTTTTCGCCCCGATGATCCCTCGGATCTCGCCCGAAACCTTAGCCGCATCCTGCGGGGCGAGTTCAGGGCCGTGGAGCCTGCGGCACTGCGCGACAGTGTCCGACTCCGGTCCGCCACCGCTATTGGCGCTCAGTATCTGGAGCTTTACCGAACGATGGCCCGCCCACCGTCGAGGCCGCATTCACTCTTTTGACCAGAATGTGCAACCCAAGCGCACGGGGCGGATGCCAGTGCCAGGGCCGATGAACCACATCGTTCACCACTGCGCTCCAGCGACTTGCGAGTGAGTTCGTCGAAAAATCTGCTGAAGCCGGGCGGCCTCCCGGGTCTGTCAGATTCTTAACTGCGAGCTTTTCCTTGGCAGTCCCGCTTCCTAGTCTCTCCGACAGTTCAACCACAACGTACGACGTCTATCCATGAATCGATCCCCCTTTCACCCAAGTACTTTTGGCTCATTGTTCGCAGCAGTCTGTCTGTCGCTCGCCGGTTGCAAACCGGCGGACACCGGTGGAACCAGCAAGGACGCCGGCAGCGGGACCGGTTCAGGTGCTAACCCGGGCAAAATCCGGGTGGGCGAATATGCCTCCCTGACCGGGAGCGAAGCGGCTTTTGGACAATCATCTCACAAGGGCACGCAGCTCGCCTTCGAGGAAATTAACAAATCGGGTGGCGTCCTCGGACGCCAGATTGAACATCTCGTCGAGGACACCCAAAGCAAGCAGGGAGAATCGGCGACGATTTCAAAGAAGTTCATCTCGCGGGATAAGATTGTCGCTCTCCTCGGTGAAGTGGCCTCCGGGCGGTCTCTTGAAGCGGCGCCTACCTGCCAGGCCGCCGGCATTCCCATGATTTCACCCTCGTCCACCAATCCCAAGGTCACGGAGATGGGTGACTACATTTTCCGAGTTTGTTTCACCGATCCATTTCAGGGACGTCTCCTGTCAGAGTTCGCCCGCAAAACTCTGAAGGCACAACGGGTTGCCATCCTCTCGGACACAGCTTCGGCCTACAGCGTAGGGCTCGCCAAATTTTTCAAAGATCCTTTCATGGCGGGAGGCGGCCAGATCGTTCTTGAGCAAAAATACTCAAGCAAGGACAAGGATTTCAAAGCGCAGTTGACCGCTATTAAGGCGGTGAATCCAGACGCCATTTGTGTTCCGGGCTACTATACCGAAGCGGGACTCATCGTGGCGCAGGCACGCCAACTGGGTATCCTTGTGCCGATCTTCGGCGGTGACGGATGGGAAGCCCCACAATTGATAGAAATTGCGGGAGGCAAGGCCCTGGAGAATACCTACTACTCAACCCACTATTCCTCCGAAAATTCGGACCCGCTGGTGCAAGCGTTCGTCGCCGCCTTCAAGGCCCGGTTTAATGGCGAAACACCCGACGCGATGGCCGCTCTGGGATATGATTCTGCCAAGGTGCTAATCGATGCGATCAAACGGGCGGGATCGACCGAGGGGCCGAAACTTCGCGACGCGATCGCCGCGACGAAGGATTTTCCATGCATCACAGGCCGCACCACCCTGGACGCCTCCCGCAATGCGTCGAAAGCTGCTGTTATATTGACAGTTAAGGACAATAAATTCAAATACGTGGAAACCGTTTCGCCCTGATCCAAAGATGGGCGACTACTCGCTGCGCCGGATAATGGCATGATTGAATTTCTTCAGCAGCTCATCAATGGGATTTCTCTGGGCGCAATCTATGCCCTGATCGCTCTCGGCTATACGATGGTTTACGGCGTTCTACGCTTCATCAATTTTGCGCACAGTGACGTTTTTATGCTGGGGGCATTCGTGGGTTACTATGCAGTCAAGAAATTGGGAGTTCCCGTCGGAGGTCTGGCCGGAGGTCTGCTGGTCCTGTGCCTGGCCATGTCCATCTGTGCGATCGTCGGGATTTTGATCGAACGTCTTGCGTACCGTCCCTTGCGCAGTCGCCCGACCCTGAGCGTTCTGATCACTGCCATCGGCGTATCCTTGCTTCTCCAAAACCTGGGTCAATCTGTCTTCGGAGCAAACCCCAAGGCATTTCCGCGTCTTTTCCCGGAAACCAACCTCCACCTCGGTCAACTCAGTATCACGAGCAACCAGTTGCTGGTTATCGCCGTGTCTCTTGTCCTCCTTGCCGGTCTGCATTTTATTGTGCACCGGACAAAAACCGGCACAGCCATGCGCGCCCTGTCCTTCAATGCAACGGCATCGAGCCTTGTCGGAATCAACAACGACCGGATCATCTCATTCACCTTTGGCCTCGGCTCTGCCTTAGCCGGCGCAGGCGGAATTCTATACGCCATGAACTACCCCAGCATTGATCCTCTCATGGGGACGATGCCCGGGCTAAAGGCTTTCGTGGCCGCCGTGCTCGGTGGCGTCGGCAGTCTGCCCGGGGCGGCCCTCGGGGGTCTCCTCATTGGTCTCATCGAAACCTTCGTGGCCGGCACCGGTTGGTCCACCTATCGCGATGCAGTCGCCTTCGCCATCCTGATCCTCATTCTGCTACTCCGTCCCGCCGGTCTGCTTGGGAAATCCCGTTCAGATAAAGTATGATGCCCAGGCTTCCCACCCATCAGCGCCAATCGGATCCGCTGTCCACCCGGCCGGCGACACTGGCTCTCGCGGAGTGATTGCCATGCTGCCTCGATCTCAAATTGTACTCCTGATCAGCCTCATCACCGCGGGGATTATCTCTGCGTCTTCGTCTAGAATTGATGACTACATCCTCGATGTCATTTTAGGCATTGGCATCAATATTATCCTCGCGGTCAGTCTCAATCTTATCAACGGGTTCACGGGCCAATTTTCGCTCGGGCACGCCGGGTTTATGGCGGTGGGCGCCTATGCCGCAGGCACGCTAACCACCGGACCTGGCAAGGTTTGGTTCGACGCCTCCGGCGCTTCCCCAGCTCTGCTCTTTCCCTTCGTTCTGTTCGCCGGCGGATTGACCGCCGCTGTCGTCGGATTGGCAGTGGGAGCCCCTTCCCTCCGGCTCAAGGGGGACTACCTCGCCATCGTTACGCTCGGCTTTGGGGAAATTATCAAGGTGATCCTCCAAAATATTGAATGGCTCGGGGGGTCCCGCGGCATGGTGGGCATTCCATCCTATACCAGCTTCTTCTGGTGCTTTGGCGCCGCAGCTGTCACCATCTATGCCGCTTGGGCCTTGGTAAATTCGACCCTGGGACGTGGCTTCCTCGCCGTGGCGGATGATGAAATCGCCGCCGAGGCCATGGGCCTGAATACCACTCGCTATAAGATCATTGCCTTTGTCACCGGTGCGTTCTTTGCAGGGATTGCCGGAGGGCTGTACGCACATCTCAAGGGCTACATTAGTCCGGCTGGATTCGATTTCAACAAGAGCATTGAAATCGTGGTCATGGTTATCCTTGGCGGGATGGGCCGACATGTGGGCGTGGTAATCGCCGTCGTGTTGCTCACCGTGCTTTCCGAAAAACTTCGGGATTTCGGAGACAAACGGATGATAGTCTATTCCGCGCTGCTCATTCTTCTCATGCTGACCCGACCGCAGGGCTTGTTCACTTGGAAGCCCGCCCGCAAGGCAATAACCGGATGAATTCCACCCGCGCGAAACCGTGCCCACTGCTTCACCTCGATAACGTGACGATCCGTTTCGGGGGTTTGACTGCGGTATCGTCGGTGAGTGCCTCCCTTGGGGATAATGAATTGACGGGCCTTATTGGACCGAACGGTGCTGGCAAGACCACTGTATTCAATATGATTACGGGAGTGTATGCGCCTACGGAAGGCGCCATCCATTTCCAGAACAAATCAGTCACCGGTCTCAAGCCATTCGCCATCACTGAGCGAGGCATCGCCCGCACGTTTCAAAATATCCGCCTTTTCTCGAGCCTGTCAGTCTTTGACAACGTTCGCGTCGCGTTTCATCTGCACGTCACCCAAAACACGGCGCATTCGCTGACCCGCGGTCCCAAATTTCGCGCCGAAGAACGGGACATCACCGATCAGACCCGCGCTCTTCTCGATATATTCCAACTCACCCGTGTCCAGGATGAGCCTGCGAAAAGCCTGCCTTATGGCGACCAACGGCGGTTGGAAATTGTCCGCGCTCTCGCCACCCGACCCAAGCTGCTGCTGCTGGATGAACCCGCAGCCGGAATGAACCCCGCTGAAAAGGTCGAACTTATGAAATTGATTCGATTTATCCGGGAGAAGTTTCAGCTGTCCATCCTCCTGGTGGAACACGACATGAAAGTCGTCATGGGAATCTGCGAGCGGATTCATGTGCTCGAATATGGCCGCAAAATCGCCGAAGGCACTCCGGCCGAAATCCGCCAGCACCCGGCCGTCGTCGCCGCCTACCTCGGAAAGGAGATCACCCATTAATCCCACCCCCGTCGTGTCCACACCGATGGTGGAGATTCGTAATCTCACTGTCGCGTACGGGGCCGTCACCGCACTTCACAAAATCTCTCTGACGGTCAACGCCGGAGAAATCGTCACACTGATTGGTGGCAATGGCGCCGGCAAGTCCACCACCCTGCGAGCGATCTCCGGATTGATCCGGCCACGGTCCGGCAAAATTATGTACCAGGGCACGGACGTCACCGGCGTGCCAGCCCATGAACTCGTCGCCCGCGGCTTGTCACACTGCCCGGAGGGACGATTGGTGTTTGCGAATCTCACGGTCGACGAGAACCTGCGGCTGGGGGCCTACCTACAACGCGACCGGAAGCGGATTGCCGAAGAGCTCGACTTTGTCCTCACCCTCTTTCCCCGTCTCAGCGAACGTACCACCCAACTCGCCGGAACTCTCAGTGGCGGAGAACAGCAAATGTTGGCCATCGCGCGAGCTCTCATGAGCCAGCCCCGGTGCCTCCTCCTTGATGAACCATCACTGGGCATCGCTCCCCTCTTGGTCAAATCCATCTTTGACCAGATTGTGGCGCTTAACCGAACGCGCGGCCTGACCATCCTTCTGGTGGAACAAAATGCCAATCTCGCTCTCGAAATCTCCCACCGAGGGTACGTTCTCGAAACCGGCCGGATCATTCTCTCAGACCATGCCGCCGCCCTCCGTTCGAATCCCGATGTCCAGGAAGCCTATCTCGGCGCTTGAGGACTTTCACATGCCCCTTCCCAAAACCATCCAGGCTCTACTGCGCCACGGAAAAGATGACCCCAGCTCGCGACGCCCCTACCTGCGGCCGTTCGGAACGGACTTCATCGCCGCACCCCGGGCTATCGGTGATGCAGTCGACGGCACGGCCTGTGGACCAGACGATGGACTCGGCTCGGCATGGGCTTCGGTTTCCGGCATATTGGATGTCGGCTCCTCTCGCTGATTCTCCATGATCCAAGAGTGCGCCATATCCGCCAGCTTCGCGAGTTCCAGAAGATCCCCTGAACCGAAGTTGGTGGTCGATTTCCATTCGGTATTCGTCTTGTAAGATCGACTGAAGCTGACGGAAAACCATGATCGCTGTTGATCGTTCGAGTTGCGCCAGATTGCGGCTTTGGTCAGGCCGATGCGGATTTCGTATACCGGACGTTGTGCTGTATTGGATGCATTCATTGTCTCGATTCGTTACCTTAAAATGCCCACACGCGGGAGTGAGCTTCCCGTCGGACGATTCATCGCCGACAACGGTAGAGAACTGCGGAGGACGTCGGGATTTCATGGAACTTTTCTGGGCATGCATTCGGCCTCTCGTTATCCTCGGCCCCTTGAACTCTTTCTGTCTCAAACTCTGGAACAATTTCCTTCACATCGTCTCAATTCCGGACGTCGCCCAAATCGACCCAGAGCACCTCCGCTTTCCCTCTGTCCCCTGACGTTTTTCCTTCACGATCATGTTGACGTTTGCTCCCAAAACCCGTGCGGCACTCGACCACGACGGCGACGCCCGGGAAGAAATACTCCGGACTCTCATCACGGAACGTCTCCGTACCCTGCCACCGCCACGCCTGGACGATCAGGTGGTTGCCACCTATTTCCTGCGCCTCCGGACATGGGATCTTCAACACGCCGGGCACGAAATCAGTTATCATGCCACCTCGGGAACTCATGATATTCCGAAGGGTTCTCTGATCGAACAATGCACCGGTGCGATCGCCGGAATCGACCCGTGGGACACCACCAACCGGTGCGGTCTCCTCCACATCGCGTTCCCACTCAAGATGCTGCTGAATGAAAACGGAGGCCTTTCATCCTCCGACCTGTTGCACACCGTAGCTGGAGCCATCCTGTTCGATGTGTATGAAAACCAGGACTCGCGGCTGGTCGCCTTGCAGATTCCGGACAGCATCGTGCGCACCTTTCCCGGACCGGCCCACGGGCCGCTTGGGGTCCGTGAATTCACTCGATTTGAAAACGAACCCTTGTTCGGAACGATCCTCAAACCCACGGCCGGCATCATTCCCGACCACGTGGGCCGGCTTGTCAACGAGGTCGCATCGTGTCCGCTCTTTTGTTTTGTGAAGGAGGATGAAAACCTCTATCCGCGACTCCCTTACTCGCCCGTCCGAGAGCGAACAAAACGCGCTGTGGAAGCAATTCACCGCCGTCAGGACGAACGCGGCGGGCGTGGATTGATTTTTGCGCCCCATATCTCTGGAGCACCCCATGAGATCCTGGAAACGGTGAAGGCCGTCCGCGCAGCAGGCGCCACCGGACTGATGTTCAGTGAGAGTTTCGCCGGCGGCACTGTGCGGTTGGTGCGCGAAGCAACCCGAATGGATGAACAGCCTCCGTTCTTATACGGGCACAACGCGGGGATCGGGGTAAAGACCCGTTCCATTTTTCGCGAAGTAATCGATCTGCTCGCCCGGCTGGATGGCATTGACTTCCGCCAAACAGCCCCGGTCCGCCCCGGTGCGCCGTTTCTCAAGCCGTATGGCGAGGAATGGCTGGCCAGTGAACATGCACTCACCTGTCCTCTTCCCGGTATCCGGCCCACCACCATTGTGCGAGCTGGCGCTCTCGACCAAGGCAACATCGGCCTCAACCTCGCGGACGTCGAAGCCCGCAAATTGGGTCCGTACGCGCTCTTTCTCAGCGGATCCGCCATCAACTCGATCAAGAATGCCGCTGGCAAGCCCGATTCGCACCTCGGTGCCGAAGCCATGCGGCAAGCCATCGCAATCCATCGTCAGGGCGATTTGAAGAACGTGGAACAGACGGAACATGCGCCGGCTTTGTTCGACATCGCGAGGCGGACCGGACTCCGCGAACTCACCACCGCCCTGCTCCAACGCTACCCCGACCTAGGCCGAGACGCTTCCCACCCTTAGTCGCTCGTAATCTAACCCCGTATCCTCCATCACGCTCGAAACCTCGATCTCCCTCGCATGCCCCTCGAAAAAGATACACGCCGCCTCCGTCTCGGCATCCTTGGATGCGGTCCGATTTCCCAGATTGCTCACTTCGAAGCAGCCCGAAAAGCCCGCAATATCGATCTCTATGCGATCTGTGATCGCGCCGACGATCTACGGGAGAGAATGGGGGCGCTGCATCGCCCGCGTTGCGTTTATCGCGATCACCGTGAATTACTCGCCGATCCGCAAGTTGAGGCAGTGCTGATCGGAGTGGCGGACGCATTTCACGTCCCCTTGGCTCTCGATGCCATTGCCGCTGGCAAGCACGTTCTTATCGAGAAACCCCTTGGAGTCACGGTCGAGGAATGCCAAACGTTGACCGATCTGGTGCGCAAGTCCGGCCTCCACCTTCAAGTCGGCAATAACCGGCGATTCGATCCCGGAATTGCCTTCGCCCATCGCTTTGTTCGCGAGGAAATGGGGGCTCCCCTGTCCTTCAAGGCATGGTACTGGGACAGTGTCTATCGCTATACGATGACCGACAACCTCCAACCGGTTGTGGAGCTCAGCCAAAGCGCAGTCCGGCCGCCCGGAAACCCCAAGGCAAACAAGGCAACGTATTTCATTCTCACGCACGCCAGTCATCTCGTGGACACCGCCCGCTGGCTCGGGGGTGAAATCGTCGGCGTGCGGGCTCGGCTTCGGGAGCAATTCGGTGCCTACTGCTGGTTTGTCGAGGTCGAGTTTGCCCACGGCGGTCTGGGGCATCTCGATCTCACGATTCCCATCCGGGGCGATTTCGAAGAGGGCTTCCAAATTCAAGGCGAATTCGGGAGCGTCCAGGGCCGGGTGCTTCTCCCATGGTTTCATAAAGCGGCCCACGTCGAATGTTTCTCCTCCCGGGATCGCCAATTCCATCGGCTTCTCGGTGAAGACGCTTTCACCTATAAACTCCAACTGGAACATTTTGCTGACGTCATTTTGAACGGGACTCCTCCACGCGGGGCGACCTCCGCGGACGGCACCGCCGCCATGCGTGCCTTGGTTGCCATTTCCCGTTCAACCGTCAGCGGCGAGGCCGTCCGACTCGCCGACGTGTCCGGCGGTGTCTAGGCCGAGATTGCAACGGTTCCTCAATGCTTCCTGAGTTATGACCCCTCCGTTGACGCCATTTCCCAAGTTCTCCTTGGGGATCTTCGCAAAAACATTTCCACGGTCCACTGTCGCGGCAACGTTTGACGGTGTCGCCGCTCTCGGTTTGCGCTCTATTCAATTCAATTTTTCCTGCTGCGGCCTGCCGACACTCCCGGATCGGATCGAGCCTGCGTTACTGGATGAACTCCGGACCCTCGCAAAGCAGCGTTCTCTTCGTTTCGCTGCAATTTCTGCCACCTTCAATCTCATCCATCCGGATCCGGCAGTCCGCAGCCACGGCCGCGATCGCCTTCCTGTCCTCGCCGAAGCCGCAAAGTTCTTGGATTGCCCTCTTTTGACTCTCTGCACGGGCACTCGGGACCCTGTGGACATGTGGCGGGCCCATCCCGACAACCCATCGCCAGCCGCCTGGCGAGATCTCCGCCTCAGCATCGACTCCGCCCTCGCTGCGACCGAATCTTCCGGAATCCTCCTCGGGATAGAACCCGAGACCAGTAATGCCGTGGACTCCGCCCGTAGTTGCCGCCGTCTTCTCGACGAAACCAACTCCCCGAGGCTGCGCGTCGTCATGGATCCCGCTAATCTACTCTCTCCTGGAGACCTTGCTCGGCAGGTCGATATCATAGTGGCCGCATTCGATCTGTTGGGGGATTCAATTACCCTCGCGCACGCAAAGGAACTTGGCCCCGATCTCCGGCCCGACGGTCGGGGCCCGGGCCGGGGCGTCATTGACTGGCCGGCCTATGTTCAATTGCTCCACAGCTGTCGCTATGCCGGCCCCATCGTTCTCCATGGACTCCAAGAAGCGGAAACGGCCCCCGCTGTGCTATATCTTTCTAGGATAATGGAGGGGGTGGCATCTTTTCCGGCCGGCCGTATTAGGAATGTCGCCAATTCATGACTGCCGCCTCTCATTATTTTGAACACGACAGTCTGCGGTTTCACTACCGGGAAGCCGGCAGCGGAATCCCCTTTGTTTTCCAGCATGGGCTCGGAGGCGATTCCACTCAGACCTTCGGCCTCTTTTCACCGCCACCCGGTTTTCGCCTCATCACCCTCGATTGTCGCGGGCACGGCGAAACTCATCCGCTCGGACCCGAAGAAAAGCTGTCCATTCCGCAGTTCGCCGAGGATCTCCGTGCGTTACTGGACTCCTTGCATTTGGAACAGGTTATACTGGGAGGCATTTCTCTCGGTGCGGCCACCGTTCTGCACACCGCCTTGACCTGGCCAGAGCGGGTCCGCGGCCTCGTGTTGTCGCGGCCTGCCTGGCTTGATACGTTGCGGACCGAAGGCTTCGAGATCTTTGGTTTCATCGCGCGCCTGATTCGCCGCTACGGTGCCTTCCAAGGCGCCATCCGATTTCAGGAATCGCACGAATTCCAACGTATTCGAGACAAATCACCCGACAATGCCCTCTCCCTGTTAGCCCAGTTTGCACACCCCCGAGCGGAGGAAACGGTCGCCAAACTCGAACGACTTCCACTCTACCAACCGGCCCATCCCGCGTCCCGTTGGGAGAAAATCGGCGTGCCCACACTCATCCTTGGAAGCCGGGAGGATCTGATTCATCCGTGGGCGTCCGCGGTCGAATACGCCCATCGCATCCCTGGGGCCGAACTTTACGAACTCACTCCAAAGTCCGCAGGCAAGGAACAACACGCCTTGGAGACTCAACGTTTCATCAGCGAATTTCTCGTGAAACTCGCCCCTCAATCCAACACAATCCCCTCAACAATATGATTCAATGCGCCACCTCCCTCTGGTCTGCCGATCTGACCCGTCTCGCCGACGAGATGCGCCGGGTGGAACCGTTCTCCGATCGCTGGCATCTCGATGTCGCGGACGGTCACTATGTCCACAATCTCCTCTTTTTTCCTGATCAAGTGCGCCAACTGCGACCGGTCAGCACTCTTCCTTTTGAGATTCACCTGATGGTGACGGATCCAGAAAGCTGGATTGAACCGTTCGCCGAGGCTGGCGGTGATGTCTTTATAATTTGTCACGACTCCACCCCCCATCCGGCAAGCCTGCTTCAGGAGATTAAACGCCGAGGCAAACAGGCCGGTGTGTCGCTCCTTGTCGATGAACCTGTCAGCGTCCTCGAACCCCTCTGGCCCTGGCTCGACGTCGTAACCATCGTCAGCACCGCCATGGGCATCAAGGGCGCTGGCATGGACCCCCGCGTTCCGGACAAGATTCGTGAAGCCCGCCAGAGAATTGAAACGCTGGGATGCCCTTGCGTAATCCAAGCCGACGGCGGAATCCGCCGCGAAACCGTCCCGTTGATGGCGGCGGCCGGGGTGGATTATATCGTGCCCGGCTCGCTGATGTTTAAAGAGGATCCAGCCACCATGCGGACCTGGCTTCGCTCTCTTGCATGAAGTCCCGCCCGTTTGATGTGCTCGGATTAGGCGCCGTCGCCGTCGATGACTTGATCTATGTCGACGAATTTCCCGCGCCGGATCTGAAAGTTCATGTGCAGAGCACAGCCCGCCAATGTGGCGGGCTCGCTGCCACGGCTCTCGTCGCCGCTGCCCGCCTGGGAGCGCGTTGTGCCTACGCCGGCACAATCGGCACCGACGAACTTTCAATCTTTGCGCTCCACCAACTGCGACGAGAATCCATTGATCTGAAACACATCCGGCAAACGGAAACGGCCCGAGTCTTTCACTCACGGATCATCGTCGGAAGGAAGAACGGCACTCGAAACATTTTTTCTGACGGTCACGGAGTAGTCGGCGCCGCTCCAGCGTGGCCACCCGCCGCAGTGATCCAGTCGACACGCGTCCTCCTCGTCGATCACGTCGGAGTTCGCGGAATGTTGCGGGCTTCCAGGATCGCCCGGCGCGCTGGCATTCCGATTGTTGGCGATCTCGAACGCAACTCCGGTCCGGGATTTGCAGAACTCTTTGAATTCGTCGATCACCTCATCGTGTCGCAGGAATTTGCCGCACGCCATACCGGTCGCACAAATCCCGCCCAGGAAATTCGCCGACTTTGGAACGGCCACCGACAAACTGTCATCATCACCGACGGCCCCCGCGGATGCTGGTATGTCGATCAGGTTAATCCCCGGAGTGCCACTCATCTGCCGGCCTTCGCAGTGGAGGCCATTGACACCACCGGCTGCGGCGATGTGTTCCATGGCGCTTATGCCGCCGCCCTTGCGGAGGGATTGCCTTTGGTCGAACGAATCCGGTTCTCCTCTGCCGCAGCTGCTCTTAAGGCGACACTGCCCGGAGGACAGTCCGGCATCCCGAATCGGAAACGACTCCAACGGTTTCTAACCTCCTCCGTATGACCCTCCTTTCTCTGACCCGTGACTTGGAATCCGGCCTCGCCGAGGTTCCCGTGATCGACATTCACACCCACCTGGTCGGGGGGCGCCTGGGAGCGCGCGGCCTGCATGACCTGCTGCTGTACCACATGGTCATCAGCGACCTCTACGCCGCTGGCTGCCCAACCGGCGCCAGGCTAACCCAGTACCCAGGCTGGCCTTCCAGAGGCGAAGCCCATGCGCGAATCGAGGAAGCGCTTCCGTTCCTGCACTTGAGTCGTAATACTTCCAGTTACTGGGGGCTCCGACGCATTCTGCGCGACTTATATAATTGGGATGAACCCGTGACGCAGGACAATTGGCACCGACTGGACGACCTCGTGCGCGAACGGGCGGAGGACCGCGCCTGGCACCACGGGGTGCTCGATCGTTTGCAGATACGGCGCACCGGAACCGAACTCGCCCGGCGTGAGCAAGGCAGCGATGATGACCGGTTGCAATATGCTCTGGAATGGGGCTTTTTCACTCGGTGCCAATGGGGTGAATTCGACACCGCGTTATACGAACTCGAGCGTTGCTGGGGTCGGACTCCCGAAAGCCCCTCCCCCATCGGAACCGGGGCCCGGCCAATCCCGCCTCGCTCCATCCGGACGCTGTCTGATGTCCAGGCGGCCATTCAGCACTATGTGAATGCAATTCCCTATCGTCGGATTCTTGCGACGGCAACCCACATTAGCACGGACATTGAATTTCGAAATGTCACCGACGACGAGATGTCCGCCGCCCTCACTCGGCGGTCGATCGCAGGCGCCGGGGAACGGGATGTCTACGCCAGTTACATCCATGAATTATTTCTTGGTGAACTTGAAAAACGCGGAGACCAAATCGTCTTTCAATTCAGCTTGGGCGCGGAGCCGCTGCCGTTCGAAACCGGCAGCCGACTCAATCAACGATCCCTTTCGGAGTTGGCGGGGATGATTCGTCGCCATCCGAACCTCCGGTTTCAGTGTTTCCTTGCCAGCCGCCACACGAATCAATCCCTGTGCACACTGGCGCGCGCATTGCCGAATTTCAGTCTGGCCGGTTGCTGGTGGCACAATGTTTTCCCGGACGTTATCCGGCAGATTCTTGCCGAACGACTGGACATGCTGCCGGTCAACAAACAGATCGCCTTTTTCTCGGACTCCTACTGCGTGGAATGGGTGTACGCCAAAGCCGTAATCCTGCGGGAGCAACTCGCCGCAGTTCTCGCCGAAAGAATTCTCCTCGGTCAGTACACACGCACGGAAGCCCTGAGCATTGCGCGCTCCATTCTTTTCGAATCCCCTCAATCGCTTGTTGGATTTACGCCAAGACCCGCTCCCGGTCGTCTTTCCACCGCAGCAGTTCCTAATTCAACGCGTCGACGACCTTCATCCACAAGGCCCGCTCCGTAAGCAACCCGACTTTCCGCCCTTGCCTCGGCTCTCCCAACTTTGCCGTTCGTGGCCAACTCCTTCCATCCACATCAGGATCCGCCCCTCGCTCGCCTCCGCTGGTGGCACCCTCCCGCGTACCTCGGGCTTTGGCTCTTCATCGGTTTGACTTTTGCCGGACAATCCTATCTGGCCCAAGCCAAACGCGGCCTGACAGTCAGCTGGGATTCTACTCTCGCTGGGGCAACCGCAGATTGGCTTTGCTTCGCCCTGCTCGCATTGCCGGCAATTTTCCTGGCCAAAAAGTTTACTCTCGCCGGACCTCACTGGCGACTTCGGCTATTTCTCCACTTCCTCGCGAGTATTGTGTTCTCCCTTGCCTGGATGCTGCTGCGAGCCGGACTCGAACAAATCCTGCCGGCTCGCGGGAGAGCGTTGCCATTTGCCGAAATCCTACGCTACGTTCTGGTCGCCACCTTCTTCTTCAATCTTCTGGTCTACTGGGTGGTGACGACCGGCACCCATGCCGTCGCCTACTACCAGAGTTTCCGGGAACGAGAGGTGCGCGTCCTCGAACTAGAACAGCGACTCGCAACCGCTCGTTTGCACGCGCTTCAAATGCAGCTAAATCCGCATTTTTTGTTCAACGCGCTTCAGGGAATCAGCACGCTCATGTACCGGGATGTCGATTCTGCGGACAGTCTCCTCGTGAAACTCAGCGAACTCCTCCGGCACGCCCTCGATCGGGATCACGAACAACGGGTTACCCTCGCCGACGAACTCGCTTTTCTAGATCGTTACCTCGCGCTGGAACAGATGCGATTCGGCGATCGCCTAACAGTTGAACGGGAAATCTCTCCCGAATCACTCGACGCCCTCGTCCCCAACCTCATTCTGCAACCTCTCGTCGAAAATGCCATCCAGCACGGGCTTGAACCCCAGATCCGTCCCGGGAAAATTGTCATCCAATCCCATGTCCTCCAAGACCGGGTGATTCTGCGTGTCACTGACAATGGTCGCGGACTCGAGGAAAACGTCATCCCAGGCATCGGAACCACCAACACGATCGCACGCCTTCGTCAACTGTACGGACCTCGGGCCTCCTTCACTCTCGAATCCGCCCCCGAGGGTGGTACCTGCGCCCGGGTCGAATTGCCATTGGACACCCGGAAAAACCCTCGGCACGTTTCCGTCGTCTGACATGGCGAACCTCCGAATCCTAATCGTCGATGACGAACCCCTGGCCCGTGAGCGGCTTCGCACCTTTCTTGCCCGCGAATCCGGAGTGGAGGTGATCGGGGAATGTTGTGATGGCACCGAAGCGGTCTCCGCCATTCCCAAATTAAATCCCGACCTCGTCTTTCTTGACGTGCAGATGCCCAGTTGCTCGGGCTTCGAGGTGTTGTCGCGACTCGCTCCTCATCCTCATCCCCGTGCAGTAATTTTTGTCACAGCGCATGACAAATTCGCGCTTCAGGCGTTTGAAGTGCATGCCGTGGATTATTTGCTCAAGCCGTTTGATCGAACCCGCTTGCAGACGGCGCTCCGCAGGGTTCTCGACCGTCTCCAATCCAGCCACCCCGAGGAACTCCAAGCCCGCCTCACCTCACTTCTGCGAGGAATGCAGGGGACAGCACGGTCTCCCGAGAGGATTTCAGTAAAATCGACTGGGCGGGTCACCCTCGTGGACATCCCAGATATCGACTGGGTTGGCAGTGCCGATAACTATGTCGAATTACACGTCGGCACGCACTGTCATTTGCTGCGCGAAACAATGAACAACATCGCGGGAAAGCTTCCCCTCGAACAGTTCGTCCGCATCAGTCGCACAACGATTGTCAACGTGTCGCGCGTGAAAGAATTGCGGCCGTCCTTCCACGGCGAATACGCGGTCATCCTTCGCGACGGCACGAAACTAACGCTCAGCCGCAGTCACCGGGATCAATTACCCCGGCTCGGCGTCCGCTAACTCTCGCACACGATCCAGAATCACAGTGGCAAGTCCTGGCTCGGTGCCAATGCTCCGGGCATACCAGACCTTGCGCCCGTGCCGTTCCGTGGGATTGATCCAGGTCGGTTCACCCCGACGAAATCGCTCCTGCACCACCGACTCAGATTCTCCCAGCATGACGGGAATATCTTCGTAGCTATGCAATCCGTCGCTGATAAAAAACGGTGTCACAACAAGATTCCCAGCCTGGGCGAGTCGATGGCAGTCGGCAATCCGGGGTTCCTCCTCCATGAAAACGGCGTGGACATCTCGATAAAGTCGCAACGCTGAAATGCGCTCGACGTGTCGTTCGATCGCTTTTCTCGAATTTTCATTGTTACCCGTCCCGTGCCCCGCGACGAACAGGGATATCTCCGCTGGCATTGGTCCTAAAGATCCCATGGCTTCCCGAGCCCGGGCGAGTATGACCTCGGTCATCCGCGGGTGTGTTCCGACAGGTTCAGCGTAAAGGATACGTTGGGTCCCACGGAACATCTGACGTTGATATCCACCGGCTGTTGCGCCCGGAAAACCGAGCTCACGCGGGATGACTTCCTCCGTGAAATAGCCATCACTAATGAACAAGGGAACGATAAAAACCCGCGATTGGGAGACACCCCGCAACACAGCGGAAATGCCCGGCTCCTGTTTCCAAAAGCATTCACAAACTTGACCAAAGGTCCCACGCTCCCGGAAAGCATCGGCGTGGAAGTAGGTCGGCAGCGCCGAATCGGCATTCAGCGTTGACCCGTGCCCGACCAGGATCAAAGCGGCGTCGGAAAATTCATCCGTCATTGCCCCAAGCTTCCTCGGATTGAGAAATCTCGCAAGGGGGCGTTAAGAGGTTTTCACCGGCAGACCCGTCATCCGGAAGCAGATCTCACGCTTGCATCCGTGCTCAGTTGGAGGGATATATGCCTTCGAAAAGCTAGGTATGTAACTGTGAACACAATCGCGCTCCTCAATGATTTCCGTCGAAACCAGTCCGTTGAGGCCTTCGCAACGCTTGCCCGCCGGTACGTTAACCTTGTCTAATCAGTAGCCCATCGTCGATTGAATGACCCGGCGCTCGCGGAGGCAGCAACCCAGACCGTATTCGCACATCTAGCTGGCGCGCCACCGGTGGTCATCACGGAATCAGAACTTCTCGGATGGTTCCACCAACCTGCGCTCGTTGTGACGTTGACTTTGCGTCCTTCGGATTCTTGCCCCAAAAAACAGGAACCGATCCAATCGACTCTGAGCACCGACACTGCCGAAGGTGATCCGCCGTGGAACGAAATCGCTTTGGCACTCGACGAAGCCATCGAAAACCTTTCGCCGACAGAGAAACAAGCCGTGTTGGTGAAATTTTTCAAAGACAAATCGCACCACGACGGCGGGTCCAAATTGGGGTTTGGAATTGGCAACGACATCTCCCAAATACATCTCGGCCGAGCGTTGAAACGGCTACGGCTAAGTTTTTTTTCAAAGGAAATTATTTGCACGTTAGGCGCTCTCGCAACTCTCCTCGACCATCATGCTATCGACACGGCTCCCGCAAGCCTTGTTGTCCGGCTTAGCCTGCTGCCGCAACTTTCCGGAGGCACACCTGCGAGTACTTCGGAGACGACTCCGAAAGGATGGCTTTCAAAGATAGCCGCTGTTTTCCATTGGAAAAGGGGTCGGTCAATAGTAACGTACTTTCTGTTTAAAATACTATATTACTATTGACCGCCCCCTTTTCGTATCAGCAGGAGTTGCCAAAGCTTGAAGGCGAAGTCAGTGTGCAAGACTTTGGCACTGAAAAACCCGTTGGCAAACAAATAAAGAAAGAAAACGGTATCAATTCAAACCGAAATTCTTCATTACAAATTATTTATCATAATGTTCGTATGAAATACCAATCATTGAAAACACCTCTTTTATTTGTTCAATCGCACGCTCTGTATCATCAAAGGTAAACAATTCCGTATGAATTCTATTTCCTAATTCCGATGCACGTTTATGTGCCATTCTTTCCGTCCATTTATCCAAAGTATACCAAATAACTCGAACTTTAAGGTCAGGCACGATTGTTCTATAAAAAGACAAACGTTCTTCAAAATTATCGGCCCACCCGATTCTGATTCGATTTATTCCGTCGTAAGAAGGAACCTCAATTAAATAAACGCCGCTGCTGTTCGGCTCGGTTTTTTGATCTAGCGGCGAGACGATATTTAGAATGTGATTCTCAATTCTTTTCCGCAATTTATCAGCATCTTCTGCCGAGATGAAAAACAGCTTACTCTGTCCCTTATGAATTTGAAATGGTTTTATTCCGCGTCGAACTACGAATTTCTTCATGCTAGCAGGGCTTAATTTCAGTTCTTCCGCTAACCGAATTAGTTGCACAGGCTTTTTGTCTTGTGATTCATTACACATATTTCTCCGCCCTTTCTCGCTGAATTAAGTTGCATTTCCTGAACGTTTATTCTTCTTACATTTCTGAGGGTAGGATCTTTAAAGGCCATTTTTACCATCCCGCAATCTCCCCCTCGTCCGACGATTGTTCACCAGCGGCATCAGCACAATCAGTTTACGTATGGCAGAGCCTATTGTGTTTCCGGTAACGATATTGCCAACTCACGCGGCGGCACACTGTTGGCGCATCGAACCATAGCATCAATCACGGCAGGCGGCAGTTATTGATAGGCATTTCCTTTGAAGCTCCGCAATTATTTAGCACACCCTCATCAAACAGTAACAGCAACTTTTCTTCAAATAACCGGATCATCGCCATGCGCCGGAATAAAATTGCGTCTGGTGAATCTGTCTTCTTGCCGAATAGCCGCTCATCCGTAGGCCATTTGCCAGCCGCTGGTGGAAGATAAGTATGAATCTGTAGATCGCTCAATGATTTCTCGTGTATTGATAGGAAGTTCTTTTGACGCTCCGCGATTAGCCAGTTTATTGTGACCGGTCTCAGGTAGGGCACGAGTCGAAGGGTAGATCTCCAAGATGTCGCCTCCTGATAACCTGATGAGAAATGCGGGAGTGTTTTCAGCGTTGGTCCATATTTCCGTTGCTCCCATGACTTTGACAACCAATTTCGCAGATCCACCGGTTTCGTTGCGGCCAAGCCGATATGTTCAATTCTAAAATTCAATTCACTCATGCTAGATCCGATGATGCGTTGGCGTCCATCCTCAGTGAAATGCTCCGATTGATTACATCGAAGCATGAAAGCGAGGGAGCTTTCCGTCAACCATGCCGTGGAAGGTCGCAACTGGCCGACACCAACGGAGCGAACGGAATTCTCTCATGAAGTGTACGCAACCACCATTGGGGCCTCCATCCGGCCCGAGCGGCGGAACTACTGTTTGATCACTCGGTAGAACCGACGCGGGCTAGTTCTTGCTTGGGGATCAATCACAGTGAGGTCGGTGGATCCTACAGTCTGGGTCGCCAGAGGAGTCCATAGTTTGAGGTCGGTCGAGTATTCGATCGTGTGTGTTACGGTCGCCCCGTCTTGGACCTTCAGAACAAACCCGCTCCGTGCGCGTTCGTATTTGAGCGAAATTATTGGAGCCAGATTGACGGCCAGAGTGAGTGCTTGTGTCCCTGTGCCGCCGTCATTGCTTGCAGAGAGAGTGATGGTGGTCGTGGCGGCAGTTGTGGGGGTGCCGGAGATGAGGCCGGTGAGTAAGTCGAAGCTCAAGCCCGAAGGCAGGTCTGTGGCCGCAAAGCGGGTCGGCAGGTAGATGGCCGTGATGGTGTAGC
>SIBK01000077.1 GCA_009695205.1 Pedosphaera sp.
GGCCGAGGCGCTGAGAATGCGCTGAGAACTCATCGCCGAGCAGAAGGTGAGATCGCCCTCCAGCAAGTAGGGGCTTCACCGTGCTCGCCTACCGCTCCACCAATCAATGCTATAGGCCTCAGAAATTCTTTCAATCTTGGACACCGTTCTGAAGCGAACGAAGGGACAGGCAATTTGTTTCAGCCATTTCCAGGATTCAAACTGAGCTTCCGCCTCAAATGGAGCCTAGAAATGCCCGGCCGATATCGAACCTGTCCAATGATCTACCCCAATACTATGCCCGCCGATGGGACGTGATTCAACGAGGTGTTAGTTTTACGGTCAAAGACTCGTAACCGTTCGATCTTTGGTAACGCGCCTCGTTTTCGACGTGCTCCTTCGCACCCAGCACAGTGATTCGCCCGACGCGCTCGGTTAGGGTTTCCAACAGGCTCCGCACGATCAATCGCGCGTGTGGCGCCCCGAGGCAAAGGTGCGTCCCGAAGCCAAAGGAAATATGGGGATTAGGCTTGCGATCGAGGCGCACCTCCTCCGGTGAGTCGAACACCGACTCATCGAAATTCGCGGAAGCCCAGCCCAGCGACACGCGCCCGTCCGGTGGGACAGTGACTCCGTGCACCAGGGTCTCCACCGGGCACACACGCCCGATGTGCGTCAACGGCATGAAGACGCGGAAGAACTCCTCGCCCGCGTGGACAATGCGCTTCGGATCCTCCCGCAAGTACGCGAGGGCGTCGGAGTTCCTGCCCAAATACGCAATGATGGAAGAAATGCTGTGGATGATCGTGTCGCGTCCGCCGGCGAAGGTGAGATTCCCAAAGCCCATCATCTCCTCGCGCGTCAGCGGCCGGCCCTGAAAGCTGGCCTTCGTCAGCGCGCTGAAGAAATCCTCGCCCGGATTCGCCTCGGCGCGGTCGAACTGCGCATTCAGGTAATCCTCGAGCGACGTGCCTTTCTTGAACGTGCCACCCGTGACCTTGAAGACGTGCATGCCCCAGCCGATCCATGTCTCCGCCTCCGCCAGGGGCACGTTCAGCAGATAGGTGAGCGCGCGCGACTGCACCGGTAGCGCAAAGTCATTCACGATCTCGACGGATTCCTGGCGCAGCCCTTCGGAAAGCGTTTCCGAGATCAACGCCTCCACTTTCGCTATCACGTCGGGTTGCTTGGCGCGTTGAAAGAACGGCTCGATGATGGCCCGATACTCCGTGTGCTCAGGCGGGTTGGTCTCGATGGGCAATTGCCGCATCGTCCGGACCTCCTCTTCCGATGGGATCGGCACGCGGAAGGGGGCGTCCGAACTGAACGTCTTCCAATCCTTGGCCGCGCGGCGCACGTCCTCATGGCGCAGAATCATCGGCACCATCTCGCCCTGAAAAGGACACTTCAGGACACCGTCCTTGTTGCGGGCCTCGCGAAAGGGATCGGGATTCAGGCTCATTTCCATACAGTTCTTGTGAGGGAGGAAGAACGAGCGGGGTTAGAACAAGTTCTTCTCCGTGCGGATGAAGATCTGTCCCTGCGAGAGGGCGGGAGAAGCCGGAACCCTTTCGCCGAGCGGATTCCTCGCCAACACTTCAACTTCGGTGGCGCCTTCATAACCCCCGCTCACGGAAGATCCAAGATCTCGATCCAGTTCGGATTCTTGCCCATTGGATATTCCTTGAGCTGGGTCAACTGGCCCGTAGCAGCGTCGATTCGGTAACTCGACATCTGGTGGGAGAGTTGCCCAACCGCCAGCAGGATGCGTCCAGAGGCATCAATGTTGAAACCGCGCGGCGTCTTCTCGGTCGCCACGCTTCCGAACGGCAACAACGTGCCGTTTGCAAAATCCACCTTGAATCCGGCCAGTGTGCTTGATGTTCGTTCAGATCCGTAAAGAAATTTTCCGTCGGTCGTGATGTGAAGGTCTGCAGCCGATGGTGTGCCCTGGAAATCCGGCGGCAATGCGCTGACGGATTGCTTCTCCTTCAATTGGCCCGAGCTCGTGTCATAGTCCATGACATGGACTGAACCGTCGAATTCGCCCAAAACATAGACGAATTTGCCGTTCGGATGAAAGGCGAAGTGCCGGGGGCCGGTTTTTTCCTTCATTGAAACGGACGCCGCTTCATTCGGAGAAAGCTTTCCGGTGGCCGCATCGAAATTAAACACGTTGAGTCGATTGTCGCCTAGGGTAGCTACCAGGACGTGGTGGTTCCCGGCGTCCGCCAGGATCGAATGCGCGTTCGGATAATGCGTCAGCACCTGCAAGCCAGTCTGCACCGTTCCCGGCGGGCCGATTGGGTTGACGCTGATCTTGTTTCCAGGGTACGACGCGCCGAGCAGGAAACGTCCAGTGCGATCCGTGGCGATGTAGGCTAGGCTGTCGACGAGCGGCCCACTGGCCACGTGCTGGAGCCGTCCACTCGTCGAGTCAATGGCAAACCCAGCGGCGATCTTTGGCTCACCGCGAGTCCCGACGTAGAGAAACCGACGATCTGGACTCACAGCCATCGGCGTCGATGTACCGGGCGTGACGATGCCGGGTATCGGCACCTTCTGGACCATCGTCAGGTCGCCAGTCCGCTGATTAAGTTGAAGCACATAAACGTCACTGCTTTCCGCATTCCCAACGTAAACAAAAGTGGCAGCGCTCGCGTTCACAGCGGCCAGAATTCCCGAAGCAAAGGCAAAATGGCACCACAAAAATATCCGTTTGCACTCTTTTCTTGGTTGCCACTTGAGCCTCGGTTGCTCGGATGCTACCCGGGTAGTGTGTACTCGATACGATCAGCCGCCGTGCCGTTTGGATTCCGTTTCAGGAATGCTCTCAGGCTCTTATTCAGCTCCGTTATTCCAGCGTTGCCCCTAGTCGCGCAGACTCCGGTGCCCACGCTCGACACCCACCCCGCGTTCATGCAGGTGGTCACCAACCTCTTGCTTAAGACCAATTATGTGGTGGTGACGAACTCGATTGTCGTGACCAACGCAACGGTGATGACCAACTTCTACAACGCTCAGGGAGTCCTGCTTCAGGGGTTGTTGGAGTCCTCCAACACGCTGAGCGCCGCCGGCAGCTTTACCGCCAACCCTTCACAGCAAATCGCGATTCGTCAGGGAACGACGTCTTTCGACCGAAAGAAGAACCAGGCATTGATCACCGCGATGACTCTGACGGCCGAGAAGGCGGCGCCGTCAGTCGTGGCCCTGCTGGTTCAGACCGCCCGTCGGTATCAAGCGGAGGACCCCGCAGCGGCCATCAAGGGCGACGCCGACGCAGCCACTCGGGGTTTCTAAACTCCCAGCGGGCAACGTATGACCCGCAGGTTCTCGCTCTGGTGCAACAGACGAGCGCGGAGACCAAGCTGCGCGAAACCTACAACAGCGTCATGCTGAAAGGCGGGGGCCTGCTCGGGGCAGTACTTGGATCGGGATCGACTGTAGACATCGAGGCCCACGTCGCCCGGAGCCTGCTGCAGGCGATCGGGAACCAATTGGCAGCCCAGGAGGTCGTCGTGCGCAAAGATGCAGCGGCCCGCAAGACTCCGGCGCTCCAAGAGGCGTTCAAGAAGTGAGAAGCAAACGTCGAATCAGAAGTTGAGGCGTAGGTGCCGGCGTCAGGATAAAAGGGGCAGGTCAATAATGCTGACCCAATTCGATGATGAGTCATCCCAGCGGGACGCTGATCTGCGGCCGGTCGAGCCGGCCGACTCTTCGCCACTCCGAGCGTATTGACATTGTCACGAGTGCTCGCTACACTCGGTGAAATCTCCGAAGCGCTATCATGATCCGGGTTCTAGGCTCTCCCCATCGCGTGTGCGACGGTGTCACGCGCCGGGAACTCCTGCGCGTGGGAGGGCTCTCTCTATTTGGCCTGTCGCTGCCCGAACTGCTCCGCGCGGAAGCTACCGCCGCCACGCTCCCTCCGATTCCCGGCCCCGGACGGGCCAAGTCGGTCATTCTCCTATACCTCTTCGGCGGTCCGGCGATTCATGAGACGTGGGATCCCAAACCGGACGCGCCCCGCGAAATCCGGGGTGAATTCGGTTCCATTCCGACCAGCGTCCCGGGCGTTCACTTCTGCGAATTCCTGCCGAAATCCGCGCGTTGGATGAATCGATCCACACTGGTCCGCTCCGCGACGCACAATTCGAACGACCACAGTGCCGGCCTCCTCCATACTCTGACCGGTCTTCCGCCGGACAAGCTCGAGTCGCTCGTGCCGATTCTTCCCACGCAGGCCCCGGGACTCATGTCCGTCGTCGAGTACCTCACCCGCAAGGAACGCCGCAGCATTCCGGCTTCCGTCTGGATGCCCTGTTATCCTGGCTGGGGACAACAGATCCTTCGGCCGGGTCCGTTTGGCGGGTACCTCGGCCGCCGTTATGACCCGCTCTTCACTCACTGCGAAATCACCGAACGTTACGAGCCGCGCGATTTCTATGACACTCGCAGCCATCCCATCGGCCGCCTGACGGTGCCCTCCGTGCAACTGCCACCGGAGCTTACCCTCGACCGCCTTCAGCAACGCCAGTCGCTCGCGACCCAATTGCAGCGCGAGACAACCCGCCTCGGGGAATCACCGGACTACGAACGCTTCGATGAATATCAACGCAAGGCGTTCGACATCCTGACGGCCAATAGCGGCGCTGGAAGCGAAAGCCCGTGGCGCGCCTTCCAACTCGACGAGGAGTCGCCCGCCCTGAGAGACCGCTATGGGCGCCACCTCTACGGTGAAGCCGCGCTAACGGCGCGACGCCTGGTCGAGCGCGGCGTCCGGTTCGCCACCGTGTCCTGGGAATCCTTCGAGAAGGCTGGCGCGGATCCCGCCGCATGGGACACCCATGAGAAACATTTTTCGATCTTGAAGGACTATCGCCTGCCGCTGCTCGACCAAGTATACTCCACACTTTGCGAAGACTTGGAAGCGCGCGGACTGCTCGACGAAACCCTGGTTGTGGTGATGGGTGAGATGGGACGCGCGCCCAAGGTCAACGCCGCCGGGGGACGCGATCATTGGTCTTATCTCTACAACGTCCTCTTCACCGGCGCCGGCTTGAAGAAGGGTTGCGTGTACGGCTCGTCCGACTCGAAGGGCTATCGCCCCGCCACTCATCCGGTCACGCCCGGCGACATCATCGCCACCATTTACGCCGCCATGGGCATCGACCCGGGGGCCATCATTGAGGACGCTGCGCAGCGGCCCCGACCGATTGTGCCCGAAGGCAGCCCAATTCGCGCGATTCTTGCCTGAGCCGTGGGTACTGCGTTGAGTGCCGTCCTCTCTTTCT
Source organism: Pedosphaera sp. (assembly GCA_009695205.1). Taxonomy (GTDB): domain Bacteria; phylum Verrucomicrobiota; class Verrucomicrobiia; order Limisphaerales; family UBA9464; genus SIBK01. The sequence goes on from SIBK01000077.1 coordinate 5,274, forward strand.
GTCGCCCGCTTCCGTCGCGACCTGTGCTATGCCGTCGTGTTCCCAGAGGCACGGAACACCCTGCTCCACAGGCGGCAAAATGAGAACTGCTGGGATTTCAATTCTTCCCAAAGACGACGCTGGAATAACCCGAACTTCAGGAGGAATCAAACTGCTGGCAGAGTTTCGATTCACCTGCCAGTGTCTTGCATTCATGAATGCAATGAAGTGCTTTTTTGTGACGGGCCTTGGCCTTGGACTGGCCTATTCACTTTCCGCCGGAACCAATGGTTTTGTGGTGCCGTCGTTTCGCGGCTCTCCCAACGCGCAGTTTGCCGGATGGGAGACGTTTACGGTCGCAACCGATAATGGTGTCGGTAACTTGCCGGACTTGCTGGGCAGCAAGGCTATCGGCGCCTTAATTCAGCATGAACCCCACGCCGCCGTGCTGGGCTCCGGAAATATCTATAATCAGGATTTCAAGAGCGAGTTCGAGGTGCGGTACTCTGCCAGTGGGAATCCCTCCCTCGTCGTCTTGCAAGTCCGAACAGCGGGCAACGAACTCGCCTACGATTCCGTCAAACTCACCTACGCGGGTGGCTCTGAATCCGCCGACCGCACGGAACTCAATCGCGTGTCGTTTGGCGCTCCCGGAACTCCCGGCAGCGGCGCCTTCGTAGCCTCGAAATGGGAATGGGATGTCACCGGGAAGAAAGCCGGCAACTTTTCGATTCGCTTTAACTCGGCGGACGTCAGCGTGAGCCTTGACTCATTGACGCTGGATGTCCGATCGGTGCCCGAACCGACTACTTGGGCTCTGCTTCTGAGTGGCATGGGTTTGCTCGGCTGGACCGCCCTCCGCCGCACGTCCCCCTGATCTGCGCCTTGGATCAACGATCCATGACCCGCCGTCGCCTGTATCGTCCGGGGCAAAGCGGAGCGCGGGATTTGTCTCAAAGCCTTTGGGCTATCCTCTTCATCGGTATCCTACGCGCCGCGGCCACGGATATCACAGGCGAATCGACCTCACCCAGTCTCGACCGTTGGGTTTATCCATTTGGAGACCAAGCAGGCGATCGCCCGGTTGCTAATACCTGGGGGTCCTTCGATCCGCGGTTCGACACCCGGGATGGCCAATTTCTCCTGGGGTGGAATCTGACAGGCAGCCTGACGAACCAGGGTTCACGGAATTATTTGTTCCGCTCCCTCCGCGTGATTCTCGCCGTCGCCGCGAATAACGCATTTTACTACGATCCCACGCCCGACCGGTACGAAACGTATCTGGCAACAAACGAGCCGGCGTTCCTGCTCGATCAGGATCTGGGACGTCCCGTGGAACTCTACGGAGCCGGCTACCGCGGCGGTCACACAGCCGATTCCTTTCTCGAAACATCCCCCTTTGGAGCTATTGGCCCAATCACCGGAACCAACATCGCGATCGGCACTCGCTTCGTATACGCCGCGATGTTTGATGCGAACGGGGTGTTGGTGGACGTGAGCAACAACGTCGGGCAGCCTGGATTCCCACCGTTTGAAACCGTCCCGTGGGCGATTGGAACCACGACAAACGTGACCCCTGGCGTGGCGGTTCCGGCCGATGCACTCTTTTCGTTTGATGTCGATCTGCGAGACCCGCTGATCCTCGAATATATTCGCGACGCATTTGATCGCGGGCAACTCCGGTTGGTTGCCAGCTCTCTGCACCGAACAGTACAATTTGGCGTCGGAGGCTCCTATCCCCAATGGCATACCCGGGAAAAGATCCTCGGTATTCCTCCCAGACTGCAATGGAATGGGGTCACGATTCGGCCGGACGTGGACACGGACAACGATGGTCTTCCCGATGATTGGGAGCGCTACTATTTTCAGAGTCTCGAAAAGGGTCCGCAGCACGATCCAGACGGGGACGGGGCCTCAAACGCATTTGAACTGGCCTCGGGAACCAATCCTACGAACCGTTCCAGCCGATTCTGGATTCAGGCTCACCAGGAACTGAGCGATGGCCGAACTCAGCTAGAATTTCCGATCGAGGCGAATCACCACTATCCGGTGCAGTCCTCGTTCGACCTAACCGTCTGGACCCCAGTGCCAGGCTCCCTTACCTACCACACGGGGGGAATCGCCGTTTGGGAAGAAAGCCAGGTCCCGTCAACCGTTTCCGCGCGGTTTTTCCGGGTCGTCGTCGAGTAACACCAAACCCGGTAGAATTGTCCCGGGCTGGGGCGGCAAAACCCTACCACACGAATGGCTAAACTCCAGTCCCCACATCCGGCCCTTCGACAGACAGGGTTGGACAGTTATCCATCGCCTTTCGAATTCGTGGATATTTGCAAGGCGGCCAGACCGGCCCGAAAATCTTCCGGTAGGGGCGCATTGAATTCCATGAGCCGGCGTGTTCGAGGGTGAGGAAAGGTGAGCTTTCGGGCGTGCAGCAATTGCCGCGGAGCCAGGTAGCCTGTCTCTTCGTGCAATCGTTTGGTCTGCCGCTTTCCGTAGGTGTCGTCACCCAGGACAGGAAAACCGAGATGTTGAAAGTGAACCCGGATCTGGTGCGTTCGGCCCGTATGGAGGACCGCCTCGACAAAACTGGCCCGGTGCAGCGCTTCCAGCAGCTGATAGGTTGTCCGCGCGAACCGACCCTTCGCCGCCGGAACCACCGCCATCTGCTGCCGGCGTGTCGGATGTCGGGCGATAGCGGCACGGATGTCGCCAGTCTCGGGAGTCAAGATGCCGCACACCACCATCTGATATATTTTTTCAACACGCCGTTCGGCGAAATGTTCACTGAGTTTGAGATGAGCCGAGTCGTTCTTAGCCACCACGAGACAGCCACTTGTTCCCATGTCCAATCGATGCACGATGCCGGGCCGGATCACGCCACCGATCCCGCTCAACCGGCCGCAGCAATGATGCAGCACGGCATTGACGATCGTCCCGTTCTCGTGTCCAGCGCTGGGGTGCACCACCAAATCGGCAGGCTTGTTGATCACTAGAACGTCTTCGTCCTCGAAAAGGATTTCCAGGGGAATTTCCTGGGGCAAGACTTCGGAGGATTTTGGGGTGGGCCAGCGTATGGTAATTACCTCCCCTGCTCGCGGACGGTGGTTGGGTTTCGTGGGGAGACCATTGATCTTGAGGTGGCAGTCCACTATCAGACGTTGAAACGTGCTGCGGGAAATCTCGGGCATTTGCCCGACTAGATACTGGTCAAGACGGCCCGGCAGAGGAGACTCCTCAATACGGAGGGTATCGCCACCGGTTTTCACGCAGCCAAAGTCTGCGAGGTCGCCCGGGCCGGTCGGCGGCAGAAATAGAGAATCACCCCGCACAGCAGTATGGGAAAGCTGATCCACTGTCCCGGGGTAAAGACACCCAAGGTCGGCGCAGAAACATGGGAATAGTCCCCGCGGAAATACTCGGTGAGACTGCGGATGACGGCGTACCCTAGCAAGTATCCCGCGAAGATTTGACCATCGAACCGACGCCGATAGAACCACCCGCTCAACACAGCAAACAGGACCAGATTGAGCGCCGCCTCGTATAGTTGTGTGGGATGCACAGGCCCATCCCCGGGCACACCGGACGACGACGGAAACCGGACGCCCCAGGGCTGCAGGGTCGGCTGACCAAAGCAGCAGCCATTGAAAAAGCATCCAATCCGCCCAAAAACATGACCGAGAGCAATACTCGGGGCGAGGCAATCCGCAACGGTCCAGACGGGCAGCCCCATGGCCTTCACCCGCCAAATGGCGACAGGAATTGCGAGAAGGAGTCCTCCGTAGAACACAAGCCCGCCATTCCAGATCTGGAAGGCCTCGATCCATGGTCGGCCGCTGAAATCCCTTTCCCAATAGTTCAGAACATACATCGCGCGAGCACCCAGCAGACCCGCGCCAAGCACCCAGGGACCCAAGTCGAGAATTTTCTCTGGATTGATGGATACGCGGACGGCCCGCCGCGCGGCGGTCCACATTCCAAACACAAAGCCGAGGGCGACCAGAACTCCGAAGGCCCGAACCGGAAAGGTCCCAAGATAAAATAGGACGGGTCTCACTGTTCGGAAGCCTAGCAGAAATGCAGGCGGGCGACCATCAGGTTCTGCATTGAAAAAGCGCCCAGGGGCCGGCAGAGACTTCCTCAGCCTCCACCAGGCTCCGCAGAATCCAGGCATCACGTGGCGGAATGATCCGGAGCCACGGTCGCCGAGGCGACGGCGAGAGACGGATTCTTCCGGCGGCGCAACCAGGCGAAAACGCCCAAGCTCCCAGCAAACATCGCGGCGTACTCCTCCGGTTCCGGCACAGGTGAGATCGCACCGCTGATGGAAACGTCGTCCACGCCGAAGGTTCCTCCGGATTGTTCAGCGCCATACGCGTAGATGCGGAATGTCACGGGATCGGCTACCGGCCCAAAGTCCGTCCCGAGACTGACGGTGCTGCCATTGACATTGGCTGGCTGCGTAGTGGAGTTGTCGTTAACAAAATGAAAAGCATTCCCCGATACCTGAAGCTCCACGTTGTCCGGTGATATTCCAGCGGGCAGATTCGCCGCGAAGTTATCAAGACTTGATCGAACAACATAGTCCCGTGGGCCGGTGCCAGAGCGGCGGACCCCAAAGGTGATGGTATCAAAACTCACTTGAGATCCGAGGGCTGGCGTGAGGGTCGTTTCGAAGTATTTTCCCGCGTCCAATTCGGCGGCAGTCGTCCACCCGGAAAAGGTGAAGAGCGAACTGGCTCGAGGATTGGCTCCAAGACCGTTGGCCATGAAGCTGCCAAACGTCAGTTGCGGCAGTGGGGGGGGCGGGGTGGGATCGGTTGTCCCGCCGGCATTGGCGGTGACTTGATCGAAGGTAAATGTACCCAAAACGTCGGCCTGACTGAGTGACGATCCGGTGGCGAGTGTGCTAATGAGCAAGAGTTGTTGTGAGATGCACATGATGTATTCCAATTTTTGAGGTTTCCCGTTCACTGGATGGAGAACCGCCTGGGTCGTGCGATTTCAGAAAAACGAAGAGACCGTTGTGGTGCCCTTTCCGAAGGGGCCCTGGGAATTGGGCTCGATCTCAGCGTGCGACAGGTCTTCCCTTCGCCTCTGGATTGATTCATCGTATCCGGCATGGCTTGGCGCATTCATGACTCCGTGGTCCAGGGAGTGATCGATAACCGAGTGCGGGGCTCGGTAACGGGCCAGCTTTGGTTGGTGGGGAGAGCTGCTCCATTGCAGCTGCGATTACGAGGAAACGCCTGCGGCGATCTCGCCGGGTGTGAGCTGTCGTTCGAACGGGTCCAGCCAGACACCCTCATTGCAACTTCGCTCGCCATGATCCAAGAGGGGGTGGTTGGAGAGATGACCGCCTCCAGGAAGGCCCGTGTCCAGCCGGCGCCTTCGTCGAAGCCCGGTGGTGCCGGGGTTCCGGCGGAGCGGATACGACCCTACCGCCTGGCAAATGTCCTCTTTCTGGAATGGTACAGTGAGCGGAACGGGCGTGTGGTGCTCGAAAGCCCAGATTTCAATATGCATGTCTCAGACCACGCCTGGTCGTTGTCCGCTATGGAGGAAGAGGAGCAACGGAGGGCGAACGCTGCGGCCCTCCGGGAGTTCATGCGTCGACTGGCCGAATAGGAATGCATCTCGCGGTTCAGGCTCCACTTCCCGTACAGGAATTTGAAAAGGGCGATTTTCTTGAGACGCACCCCGAGTGGCATCCGCCAGTTTCTGCTTCGCAGACGCCGCGGCATCGGGCAATATCCCCCCACATTTTTTAACTATGAGACTTGGCATCAATACTTTTCTGTTTACCTCCCCGTTCACCACCGCGAGCATCAAACTCTTCCCCACCTTCAAAAAATGGGGATTTGAGACAATTGAAATTCCGGTGGAGGATCCGAGTCACATCGACCCCGCCAAAGTCCGCGCCGCCCTCGACAAGCATGGGTTGGCCTGCGGATCTGTGTGCGCGTGCATGGGCCCGGGACGCGATTTCCGCGGCACCGCCGCAGATCAGAAAGCGGCGATGACCTACTGCAAAGCGTTGATCGATCAGATGGTTGTTCTGGGGTGCCCGTCGCTGATCGGCCCGGTGTACAGCGTGGTGGGCAAGGCAGACGCCGTTGAACCCTCCGTGCAAAAGAAGGAATGGGCTCTGGTCGTCAGCAACCTGAAGATCCTGGCAAAATACGCCCAATCAAAAGGCGTCCAAATCTGCGTGGAACCACTCAACCGGTTTGAGACGGATTTCCTGAACACCTGCGATCAGGGGCTCAAGCTGATCAAGGCCGTGGGAAATCGCGCCTTGCGGCTCCATCTCGATACGTTCCACATGAACATCGAAGAAAAAAACCAGGCCACCGCCATTCGCAAGGCCGGCAAACTTCTTGCCCACTTCCATGCCTGCGGCAGTGACCGCGGCACCCCTGGCAATGATCATATCGACTGGAAACCCATTGCTAAGGCGCTCAAGGACATCCGGTACCAAGGCGATGTCGTGATCGAAAGCTTCACGACCGACGTGAAGGTCATCGCCCGGGCGGCAGCCATCTGGCGTCGGATGGAACCTACGCGTAACGAGATTGCCACCAAGGGCATCGTGTTTCTCAAGAAGGTCCTCCGCTGAAGTGTCCCAACCGGGCGGGCACACCGTTTCTGGACGAATGCGCTCTCCGGTATGGTTCTGAAAACGTCGACACGCTCTGTCAAACATTCCCCGAATTTAAACCTATGAACCGACCTTCCCTACTGGCCTTGGCGGCCCTCATCTCCTTGACCCTGACCGCATGCCGTTCCCCCCAAAAGGAGGAGAAAGGCTTTGTTCAACTATTCGATGGCAAGACTCTCAAGGGCTGGACCGGTCGGCCCGATCTTTGGAACGTGCGCGACGGGGCCATCACCGGGGAAACCCATGCAGTCAACCCGCTCAAGGGGAATACATTTCTCGTCTGGACCAACGGTACGGTCGATAATTTCGAACTCCGTCTCCAATACAAGATTCTCAACGGCAATTCCGGGATCCAATACCGCAGCCAGTTGCAGGATCCGGACGCTTTTGTGGTGGGCGGCTACCAGGCGGACTTTGAATCCGGGAAAACCTATTCCGGAATTTTATATGAAGAACGCGGCCGCGGGATCCTCGCACAACGGGGGCAACGAACCCACGTGAGCGAAGTCGATGGGAAGACAAAAGTGGACGTCATCGGCAGCGTCGGTGATTCGGCCGCCATTCAGGGATTGATCCATGATGCCGACTGGAACAGCTACCTGGTGATCGCCAATGGCAATCATTTGATGCATTTCATAAACGACAAAATGACCGTGGATGTCGTCGATGATCAGGCCGCCAAGGCAGCCAAGTCGGGCATCCTCGCACTCCAGATCCATGCCGGTCCGCCCATGCTGGTCCAGTTCCGCAATATCCGTCTGCTGCGTCTGCCCTGAGCCTGTGGGTGGCGAAGATCCTGTTCCCTAAGTCCAACGCCGGGCACGAATACAAACTCTCGACCCAGGTGCAGGTCGTGACGGATGAGGTGAAATCGCAGCGTACCCCCCCGGCGTCCGGCCGGGGACACGTTCACCAACTGGCCCGGGACCAGGGCGTGACGGCGCGACTTATCCACCAGGCACTCTATGCAGTTTGCGAACCGCTCTCGCTAAAGTTCATCCGGGGTCAGGAAGGCGCCCTTGAGTCGATTCAGATCCCGATCGTTCTTGAGCGCTGCCGCATTCCAATCGCGAATCCTGGGAGTGCTGGATTCGACCCACTTCCACAATTCCGCGTGGCCATCGGCGAAGGACAGGCTTGCGCCGATAGGCCGGGGCATTGTGCCAGACGTTTTCGAAGGCCTTCACCGAAAAAAGTCCGTCGTCAATGGTGAACGGGTTTTCGTCGATGAAAACAAATGAACGCGCGGGACTGGGCTGTCGGATCTGGCCCAGACGGAGATGCGGCGGCCATTTCTCGGTGTTGATCCAAAGGGCGTCGTTGTTCATTCGACCGCTCAAAGAAAAACTTCGGGTCCGCTTGTAACGTTTCGGAGCGTTGAGAATCGGCCAAAGCTCGTCGGTGGGGCATTGGTAGATTGCCAACGATTGGTTATATTTGAACAAAAGGCCGCTTCGAATCACAGCCTCGTTCGTCCACGCTGGCCCTCCGGAAATGTCGGCGCGGCCATCGATCCATGCCTGGGAGCTTCCCACGTAGTTATTAACGAGAACATCTCGATTTTCGTCGGCGTATAGGACCCAGCAAAGATTAAGTTGGCGGACATTATTTAGGCAGGCAATCGCCTGCCCCTTGGCCTTCGCCCGGCCCAGAGCGGGCAGCAGCATGCCGGCGAGGATTGCGATGATGGCGATCACGACCAGAAGTTCGATCAACGTAAAACCGAGGCCCTGCCACCTCTCACGGCCAGGACGGAGTGACTGAAATACAACAGTTTTCATAGTATCGTCGATTCGCAACAACATTTCACACCACGCTCGTTACGCTGACACATCCTTGCGTATGCGTCCAGCCAGGATCCTGCCTCCCAGCCTCCAGGGCATCAATGGCGACGTCCGCATGCCAGGGATCGGTTGTGGCGACAATGATGGGTCTATGTCCTTTCGCTCGAGCAACTTTCTATGATCGGAGGAGGCATCGCCATCGGTCAGGCCGCAGTATTCCTTCGCCGACTGCCGTCGCTTCTGCCAGACATAGCAAACGGCACCGAGGACGATATTGTTTTCCGATACTTGGGTCTTTTGGCTTCGATGACACGACCAGTGGAGGGAGCTTGATCCTGTCCGTAGACGGGCGTTTTGATGGGGTTACCGACCGTAGCAGCGGTAGCGGTGACGACGGCGGATTTGCGGAGGAATGAGCGGCGAGAATCACCCGTTGAAACAGAAGATGTATCGCGTGGAGTCATAGCAACAATGCTTTTACTCCTCGGTCGAAGACTTTCCACTGGGAAGTTGAACGGAATTCAGATCACTCTTCTCCTGCGTGAACATTTCAAAACACACGATGTCGGGGTTCACGTTGATCGAATTATTGGTTGTGATCGCCATCATCGCCATACTTGCCGGGATGTTGTTGCCAGCCCTGGCTAAGGCCAAACAAAGGGGCAATCGGATTTCCTGCATCAACAACTTGAAGCAAATGCAACTCGCCAGCCAAATGTATGCGGATGATGATTCGAAAGGCAACTTCTCCAATGTGCAAAGCGACAGCGATGACGACAAGAATTGGCTGTATCCCCATTACATTTCGAATGTGAAGATTTTTGTCTGTCCCAGTACTCAAAACTTTATTCGCACCACAAATTTCACCCGACGATTTCCCGGCAATGACCTGATATTGGCCGATTTAACAAACTTTGCCGTGAGCAAAAAGCATCCCGGATCGAGTTACGAACTTTTCGGCTGGTGGGGCTACAGTTCGGGAGCAAACGGTCCTAATGCGCGGAAGACTTTGTCCAATGTTCAAAGTTGGATTTATCAGTACTCATCAACCTTTGGATTTGCAGCCGGCTATAAAGGTACCAGTGCAAGCCCTTCGCAGACCTGGCTGTTTCTGGATGGAGACGATGGCTATTTGGGGACACGCGACAATATTCCGGACCCAGTCGACAATCACGGTGCCGATGGAGGAAACATGTCCTTTTGTGATGGCCACGCGGATTTCGTTTCCAGTCGGCTTTCGACAAAATACATCTTGAGTCTCTATTTGGGAAATGATGGCGACCCCTGACCCTACGGCGAAGGCATTTCACGAAGACACGACTTTCCATCTTTTCATTGGCATTAGCCAACCGCCGAAGCATCTTTGTTTTCGGACTGCTTACAGCCTTGCTGATTCCGGCTGGTTGCCGGCCGAGCTCTTCCGAAGAGGCAAGTGATTCGGACGCAAACGGTTATCGTTGCACGAAATGCCTGGCCAAGTTTTATACAAAGCGTTCGGTATTTCTCGGGGCTGCCCGTCCTGAATGCAAGGAAGACGGAATCGTGGAGGTGCTCGGTTATTATTGCGAAAAAGACAAGCGCCTGACCCTGACGAGTCGAAACGACGGACGCCGTGGCTCCGTAGTCTGCGAGAAGTGTGGAGCCCCATTGAACGCTATGATTTTGCCTCGTGAAAAGGACCTGAAAGCCTGAGGAGCAAAGAAATTATAGAAAGAGTGAGACTCCGTCATCATCCGGTGCGAGTCATTGTCTTTCCGGAGCCTCAGAATTCCTGATATATAGTAGGACAGGTCACCGACTCAGCCGGAAACGGCAAAGCCATGGAGAATCGCCCGAACGCTACGACAGCGTCCATCCCGTGCGATACTCACGCCGAATGAACTTGTCCGCCGCTCGTGTGTTGGTGGCGCAGAGTTTGATCGAATCCCACTCCAGTTTTTGGCCGGTGCGATAGGCCACGTTGCCGAGGTGATTTGCCTCAGTCAGCCAGCCAGCATATTGGAAGTTGCAGGTAGTCGGCTCGCCGGTCTTGCACGCATGAATCCATTCCGCGTGATGGCCGATGGATTTCGGGATGAACGGTTGCGGGCGCTTGAAGTCCGAAAACTCCTTCTCCGGCAGCAGGAGATACTTGTCGTAACTGGAGATCAACATGCGTCCATTCGTCCCGATGAAGAGCACGCCGCTTTCCCAATTTGGGATGCCGCCCGCAGTCCAAATTTCGGGCCTGTCCTCGCCCTGATGCCATGTCAATCGCACCGGGGGTAATTCGCCGCGCGCGCCGTACTCGTACGTCGCATGCATTGAAGCGGGCGCGATCTCGGGATGGGGGGGCGGCCCACCGGCTTCGACGGTCAGCGGAGACTGAAGCTTCAACGCCCAAAACGGCAGATCGTTCCAGTGCGAGCCGAGGTCGCTCATCGTGCCATTGCCGAAATCCCACCAACGATACCACTTCGGCCCCGGATAATAGACTTGATTGAACGGACGGAATGGCGCCGGCCCCAACCACAAATTCCAGTCGAGTCCCTTCGGCACGGGCGACGCTTCGGCTGGACGCTCGCGCACGTCGACGATGTCGTAGTTCTTCGCGGCGGCCTCCGGTGACTGCCGACCCCAGGCGCGCCCAACCCACACATGCACCTCCCGCACCGGGCCAATCGCGCCGCTCTGTACCAATTCGACCACGCGCCGGTAATTATCGCCCGCGTGAATCTGCGTACCCATCTGAGTGGCGACCTTCGCTTTGGCCGCGGCTTCACGAATCACGCGCGCTTCCCAGATGTTGTAAGTGAGCGGTTTCTCGCAATAGACGTGCTTGCCCAGCTTGAGCGCGGGCAGCGTCGCGAAGGCGTGTGTATGCTCGCAAGTGCTTACGACCACAGCGTCGAATTCCTTCTCAATCTCGTAGAGTTTGCGAAAATCTGTGAAACGCTTCGCCTGAGGATATTTCTTCTGAGCCGAATCCAACGCCGCATCCGCCACGTCGCACACGGCGATGATGTTCTCGCTTTTGCCGACGTCGCCCATGTTGCTTCCTCCTCTTCCACCGGCGCCGATGACTGCGATGTTCAATTTGCCGTTCAGGTTTTGGCCGCGCAGGAAGGCCGGTGCGACCACCGTGCCCAGCGCGGAAGTCCCGAGCAGTTTGGAAAAGTGACGCCGGGACAGCGTTCCGGACGATTGCGATGTCGCTGATGATGGTTTTGCGTTCATAGGCTTTCCAGTTTCTACCATAGCCCGTCCGCCGCTGCACTCTTCTAATTTGCCTAATTTGCTGGTTTTTCCAGAGAAAATAACGAAGCATCCAACCCTGAGTGTAAATCGAAACGAAGACGTGAAAACCATCGACAACACCGCTCCCTTGTTGAGGAGGATCAGAAGGCACATTTCGTTTCTATCCTGTGGAATCCTGCTCGGCCTCTGGTTCGCATCACCGATCGCTCACGCCCAGGAGGGATTGGTCATCTCGGAATTCCTGGCGATCAACTCCAACACCATCCAGGATGACTTTGGTCAATCTTCCGACTACGTGGAAATCTACAACGGTACTCCCGGGACAATCAACCTCGGGGGGTACTACCTGACCGATTCGCTGGCGGACAAAACACAGTGGCAGTTTCCTGCAACGAATCTCGACTCGGGTCACCACCTATTGATATGGGCTTCCGGACAGGATCGACGGATTCCCGGAGCGCCACTGCACACCAACTTCAAGCTCGATGGCAACGGCGAGGCCTTAGCCTTGGTTCAACCCGACCGGGTTACGGTCGTGCATCAGTATCTCTTCGGGCAGCAAATATTGGATTGAACCTATGGACTCGAGTTCGAAGTGGAGGATTCGGTGCCACTTATTCCCCGGAACTTTCCGGCCCGCTATTCCGTGCCGACCGACAATTCACTCGACACGCTCTGGACTTTGCCGGGTTTCGATGACCGCGCATGGAGGCTGGGACCTAATGGTTTCGGCTTTGATACGAACCCGGTCTCCGTGTTTTCACCTTGGATTTTCACCGACGTAAAGGCGCTACTGTTCGATGCGGCACCCCAACGCGGCAGCCTGTTCATCCGCATCCCATTTGAAGTCGCAAATCCTCGAGCACTGCTTAATCCAGCGCTCGAACTGCGTTATGACGACGGCTTTGTGGCCTATCTGAACGGTGTCGAAGTTGTGCGTCAGGGAATATCCCCGAAAGCGCTTCCGTCGATCGCTACGACGTCCGCGTTCGGACGCAGCAACGACGTGGCAATCCTGCCGGAGGTTTTTTCATCGCTCGTTCTCAATCAGAGTTTCCGTCCCGGGACCAATATCCTCCCTATTCACGCGTTCAATCGAGCTCCAACGGATGGCGATTTTCTAATCGTACCCGGGGTTATCTCGCGCCATTTGTGCAATCGCACGAACGCCGAGCGCTACTTTGCGATTCCCTCCCCGGGTGTCGCCAACGCGATCGGCTTCAGGGGTGCTTCGGGCAATCTTGAGTTCTCCGTCAAGAGCCGCACGTTCGTCGAACGTTTCCAACTTGTGATCACTCCGACGCTGCCGGCCCCGTTGGCGGAGATTCGCTTTACGCTGGACGGCTCGATCCCAGGCACAAATGCACTCCTCTATACGAGTCCTCTTCAAATAACCAACAGCATGCAAATTCGAGCTCGCCTCATTGAGCCCGGATTCCTGCCTGGTCGCGTTCGTACAGAAGCTTTCGCTCGTCTCGCTCCGGAGATGCTGGACGTTTCTTCCGATCTTCCCCTGATCCTCGTGCATAGTTATGGAGCCGGGAATTTTATCGAATCGCAAAAGCGGGCGGGCATCCTCTTCGTGCACGAACCACGGCGAGGCCGCTCCTCCTTCACAAACGAATCGGACTTGGTCTTTCGGGCCGGTCTGAAAATCCGCGGCTCCAGCAGCGCGGGAAATCCCAAGTACAACTGGTGCCTCGACTGCTGGGATGAGGATGATCGTAATCGCGAGCTGCGCTCTTGGGGATGCCGTCCGGAGCCGAATGGATCTTTCACGCACCCTACCTGACGGACCCTTCCTTGATCAGCGATCCCCTGGCCAGCGCCATGAGCCATGCAGCAGGCCGCTACGCACCTCGATACCGTTTCGCTGAACTTTATCTCAACGAGCGTCGAAGTGGTCCATCAGATGCCACACTCGCGCTCATCAACTATTTTGGCATCTATAATATTTTGGGGCGAATCGCGTCGATATTGATCGGTTGACGGATCAGGACGTAACGCTACCAGAGGTAAGCGGGGAGTATCTGTTGAATATCGACCGCCAGTTGGATGGCCCACCAGAATTTCCCGCCGGAGGCCAGACCTTCAACTTCACCGAGCCCACCCACGACGAAATGATCACTCCGCAGCGCGCCGCACAACGAGACTATCTTACGAACTATTTGAATGAGTTTACCGTAGCTCTCAATTCACTGAATTGGACGAACCCCATCACCGGATATGCTCCCTATATTGACATCCGATCCTGGATTGCTTTTTCATCTCATCAATGTCATTTTTATAAATGGAAACGCCTTGGGTCTTAGCACCTTTTTCCACAAACCGCGAAAGGGGCCGATCACCTTTGGTCCAGTCTGGGATTTTGACAAGGCATTCGCGTGGTCTGGGGTGCGCAATGAAGCCCCGCTCGCCTGGGAAGAGGGAAAAGGATACTTCTACTACCCGTGGTGGGGAAGCCTGTTCCGAGAGCCAAACTTCTGGCAGGCCTATATCGATCGTTTTCAGGAATTGAATGCCGGCCCGTATGGAATTCCTGGACTCGGGGCCTTAATAGACCGCTTGAATGACTCGGTGAAAGAATCCAGGCATCGCGACGCGGTGCGGTGGAAAATATTGAAACGCAGAGGAAACCAAGAGGGCGAGACTGCCTTTTTCAAAGACTGGGTCGGCGTCGAATTTGATTCATGGAGACTAACTTTTTGGCTCGCCCTGACATTCTGGAACGTAGCGGGCAGTTGATCTCCAGCGCACCGGTGTCCATCGCCGCCCCCCCGGGAGCGACGATTTATTTCACGCTGGATGGGACTGACCCTCGAGCTTTGCACGGGGAGATTGCATCAAACGCAAGCATTTACAGGGTTCCGATTACCATCCTGAAGGAGACGCGATTAGTTGCGCGGTCGCGCGACATGAATCATCGGAATCTGTCGGGCGCCGGTGGAAATCCCCCGCTGAGCAGTCCCTAGTCCGGTTCGGTAACGGCGCGTTACATCCTGGATGCGCCTGCGGCTGAGGGAGATTTGATCGTCGGTGAGTTACACTACCAACCCGCCGCCCCCACTGGGAAAGAATTGAGCATCAAGCCCGGCCTCACCGCCGCGGATTTCGAGTTTATCGAAATCCAAAACACGAGCACTCGAACTGTCGACTTCTTTGGCAGTCACATTTCCGGGGGGTGTCGCCTTTAGCTTCACCGATGGGACAATCTATACGCTGGCTTCTGGCGGACGCCTTCTGCTGGTCAGGAACCCGGAGGCATTTGCGATCCGGCATGGCGTTCTATCCAACATAGCCGGGGCATATAGCAGCTCTCTCAGTAACGGGGGGGGAATCGCTCCGATTGGTGGATTCATCGGGAAACGAGTTGTTTGAATTCGCGTACGACTCCCGTTGGTATCCAACGACGGCCGGCATGGGATTCACCCTCGTTCGGCGAACTCCGTTGGCGAGTGCCAACACCCGGGAAGCCTGGGGACCCAGCAGTATTCCGTCGGGCTCTCCAGTGGGAATAACCCGTCGCCACTGGATCTGCCTCGCATGGTCATCAATGAAGTTTTAGCCAATTCGCAATCTCCACGGATCGACCCGATCGAACTCCTGAATACCAGTCGTGTACCTGCGAATATCTCCGGCTGGTATCTTACCGATGATCGCCATCAACCTGTAAAATATCGAATCCCGGATGACACTTTTCTTTCTCCCGGCGGGTTTTGGACAACGACAGAAAAGGCATTTGCGGCGACGGCGCAAGAAACGAATGCATTTCATCTCAGCCGTCACGGAGACGAAATCTCGTTCTTTGCAGCGGACCTTTCAGGAGCATGGCTTGGTTACTGCCATGGATTCAAATTCGGCGCCTCCGAGACCAACACCAGTGGGGCCGATATGTGACCACGGACGGACAAGAACAGTTCGTTACCCAGCAGGGTCCAACCCTGGGAGAGTCCAATGTCGGTCGACGAATTGGCCCGGTGGTGTGTCGTGAAATCATGTATCATCCGCCCGATGTCTACAAGTCCGGCTCATTTTGGGACAACGAGGAAGACGAATACATCGAGATCAAAAACATCAGCAACGCCGCCATCGCCTTCGCAGACACCACCCCGGGACGCCCGTGGCAAGTGCGGGGCGCGGTTGACTTTGACTTTGCAGAGACGTTTGTTCTGGAACCGAATCACTCCGCGCTATTGGTCCGCTTCGATCCCGTCAAGGAACCTGCTCGATTGACGGCGTGGCGTCTGAAATGGGAGCCGAGCGCATTCATTCCGGTGCTAGGACCTTTTCGCGGGAAGATGGATAACTCGGCCGCTGAGGTGAACCTTTTGAAGCCAGGTCCCGTTGATCGGGAGAGCGGGATCGTTTCCTATGTGATGATCGACCACGTCGCCTATCGCGATGCCGCACCCTGGCCCGCGGCTGCTGACGGTGCGCAGGCTTCCCTCGAACGTAAGGAACCTTACCTCTTTGGCAACGACCCTGCCAACTGGACCCCAGCTCTTCGGTCGCCAGGCCGAAGTCCGGGTTCGGGCAACCTCCCGTCGATTACTCGTCAACCTGAAAGCCAGACGGTCGTGGGTGGCGTTCGGGTGATCTTGAGTGTTGCCGTGTCGCTGCGGTCGGACTCCTCTCCTCTATATCAGTGGCGGCGCGAGGGAGCGAACGTTCCGGCGGGCACAAATGCGCAACTGGTTTTGGACCCGGTGAACGTCCGCGACGCCGGACGGTACTCGGTGGTCGTGCTGAATCGAAATAGTTCACTTGAGAGTATACCCGCCACGCTGAAAGTCCTCCGCCCCGCCACGATCGTACGCCACCACGAAGGCCAGAACGTCAAGCCCAGGTCGGGAGTGGCGTTTGCTGTCGGCGCAATAGGCACCGGAAATTTGACGTACCAATGGAACTTCAATGGTTCACCGATTCCGGAAGCCACCACTTCCTCGTTATCGTTGGTAAATGTGCAGGCAGCTTATACCGGCAATTACACAGTGCGCGTGACGGATACAATCCGGTCAACCCTCAGCAATCCTGCCCTGATGAACGTGCTCGTCCGGCCCACCTTCGCTACACAGCCCCCGTCGATGGTCGCGATCGTTGGCGACTCCCTCGAATTGCGCGTGGAAGTCGACAGCCTGGCGCCGCTTAGCTATCGCTGGCGGAACGGTACCGCCGTGATACCCGGTGCGACCAACGCCGTTCTGAGGCTCAAGAATGTTCAATTGAGCGACGCGGGCACCTACCAGGTAGTGGTCACGAACCTTGCCACCGGCAGTGTCGGAACAAACAGCGCAACCTCAACTGTCATCGTGATGACCGACTTGGATCAGGATTGCGTCGGCGATGAGTGGGAGCTTCAGTTTGGCTACTCACCGAACAACCCAAACGATGCCCGCCTCGATGACGATGGGGATGGGCAAACCACCTTGCAGGAGTTCATTGCTGGCACGGATCCCCGAGACCGTCAAAGCTACATTTATATTGATGCGATCCGTGTTTCCGCTCTCGGAATAAAACTTTCTTTTATGGCACAGGCGAACCGTGGTTACACCCTGCAATATAGGGATACTTTGGATAAAGCGACGTGGCAGGCTCTCAGACAGCTCAGCGGTCGGGACGTGGCAAAACCGCAGACAGTGATCGATTCTCTCCCACTGGGTGAAATTCGTTTGTTTCGCCTTGTAACACCTCAGCAATATAATTCTACGGAGAATAATTGCTGATCTGCTTTCCTTTTTGGTTGGGCATAAATCGACATGCGGCTTGACACCCTGAACGTCTGTCTATCGAGTAGTGGACGGATTTCACAGCCGAATAGTTGGGAGAGGAACTCCTTCCATGACGTGTCTTGCATTCTGCCGAAGAAGAGCTCTCGCAGGCACACAGACTATTGAGCGACTTGAAGGATCGATCCGGCTCTGGGTCTTTTTTATTCTGACTTGCTGGCTCAACTGTGATTTGACCGCGGCACCCAGGTTCCGGCAGGTCTCACCCATCTACGGTCCGCCCGGCACGGTCGTCCATGTCCAGGGCGAGGATTTCGATCCGAAGGTATCGTGCGCAGTCACGTTAGCGGGCGTCTCAGTAACGCCGTAAACGCTTAGCCCGTCGGGCTTCGAATTTGTTGTGCCCCCGGCCGCTCTTTCGGGAATTCTGCAAGTGAACGCGGGTGGCAAGGCTTGGGAATTCCCGGCGGTATTCCGGCTGTCACGGCGCATTCCCGGCCGATTCAGTCCGCCCGCAGGGATCAGTCTTGCCGGGTATAGCGCGACGATCCTGGGGGGATTCGCGGATATCGACCCGGTACGCGGAACATTTGAGGCGGAGATCTCGAAGGACGGCGCCCAACTTGTCTGGGTGTTCGGCGCAGAGAATCAGCCGGCATGAACGAGGTGGTAATCGACACCCGCTCCACGGCCTTGGCGTTGCCGTTTCTAACACCAGGCCTGGCGTCCGCAGAGGTCGCCCGCGTGGTTGATCTCCTCGGCCGCGCCGCCGCCCTCCCGGAAATCGCTCCGCTATCGGGGCTAATCGGCGCGGTCGCACCGGTCCAGGCCGATTATCTCGACGATGCGCGAATTGAATCCGCATGGACCACTCTCGCCTCCAAGCTTTCCGCGCCGACTGCGCCGCCGACATCGCCCCGACGCCGGGGCGAACTACAGACGCTGTCGCCCGCGGCCTTATTCCTCAAGAGTTTGACCTCCGACT
Organism: Pedosphaera sp.; assembly: GCA_009695205.1. Classification (GTDB taxonomy): domain Bacteria; phylum Verrucomicrobiota; class Verrucomicrobiia; order Limisphaerales; family UBA9464; genus SIBK01. Next base: position 23,643 of record SIBK01000077.1, read on the forward strand.
ACACCGGCAACATCCCATCCACACCGGTCTCGCTGACGCCAAAGCTGGAGCCACTTCCCGACGACGTCCTGGATCGTGCGCGTTTTGTGTTGAAGCCGGAGGATCATTTCAACATTGACTGGTTCATCGAGTTCCATCCCTCCCTCTTTACCCCATTGAAAATCCAATAAAATAAGACATTCCTGACACGGATAACACGGTTGACAGTCTTACTGGGTAGTCTTGCACAGTAGGCATGGCCTGTTTGTGGTTGCATCCGAACTCAAGAAACTGGTTTGCGCGGTATGTGACCGCGGAAGGAAAGCAGGTCAACCGGACCACCGCGACGCCCGACCGCAATACGGCACAGGTTTTGGCCGATGGATGGGCGCACACTGAGAAGCTCGCCCGACAAGGCGTGTTGACTGCAGCTCGGGCCCGGCAGGTCGTTTCTGAAATCT
>SIBK01000009.1 GCA_009695205.1 Pedosphaera sp.
TATCGTAAAACGTGCTGCCGTAACAGCCGAGGTCGCGCTGCCCGAGGTCGTCAGCGAGGAAGACAATGATATTGGGTCGGACCAGTTCAGCAGCACAGGCTGGGTGGCAAAGAAACGCAAGAAGCGCAAGGCTGGCGAGAAAATGGTTCATGATTGAGTGAGGTTGCTTGGAGTTGAAACCAGGCTGGAGTTGTTGTTCTTGAGAAAATCATCGGCCGCCATCCCGCGCTTCGGAATCGGCGAGAAAAACTTTGAGCTCTTGAAGTCGGCCATCGAGGGCCACACCCTCGTAGAACCAAAGCCAGCCCTTAAGCCGGCCCGTCTCGCCGGGCGCAAGATCGGGAAATTTCGGATCGGAGTGAATGCACGGCACGGGCGGATTCGCCCACGGATGATGGCAACGTTCCCACGCGGTGATGATCCAGTGCCGGCCATCCTCCGACCGGGCGATCGCGAATGGATTATCGGGACGGGTGTTGTCGTTGGTCTGCGCCCCGAAGCCAGCTGCACCTTTCAGCATCACGCAATTCTGCACGCGCAGATCCGAAAGCTTCTGCGCGGTGCCATTCTTCAACCAGAGTTCCATCTCGACGGATTCCTTACCCAGCTTTACGGCTGCGCCGAAGGCAATGCCGTTGGGCAGCGTGCGCTCGTGGGTGAGCAAACCGTCAGCGTGACGCACCCATTCGAGTTGCGGCAGCCTGATGCCTTGTTTATCCCAAACCGTGTCGATATGCGTGTGCGCGAGGTAGGTGAGGCCGAGGTTGGACCAGAGTGCTTCGGGCACATCTATGACCACGTAGCTGCTCGGATCCCAAGGCGTGAACACGCTGATCTTCGTCTCGCGCTGCGGGGAGATCGCCCCTTCCAAAAAACCGAGTCGCGGATGACGGCCACCCGGATAGGGCATCATTCGTATGGCACCCGATTGCGGTGGCTCGCGACTTGGGAGTTGGACAAGTTCCAGCTCCAGTTTCGCCTCGTTGAAGCCCGTAACCTGCCGCATCTCGTCGTGGGTGAAGGAATGGTCAACCATGTCGTTCAACCAGAAAGCCGCGTCGCGCGCATTCCGCGGCGGCCGTGCTTGCGAGCCGTCGGCCCGCCCCGCGTCGGCCTTTGTCCACCAGAACGCCCGTGCCTCCAGCCACGGCTTGACGACCCGTGACTTCTGCTCGGCGCTGAGCTGAGCGTTCGTGCGGAGCATGACGAGCCGTTCATCGCACCAGCCCACGAAGAATTCGGACGACTCGCGCTGTCGGGGCGACTGCCGGCCGCCTTGTAACTCAACGTAAAATGGTCCCGTGCTCGCGAACCGCAGCGTGTTGGTCAGAGTTGTGATGGCGCGGACGAGGAACCAGCCGCTATCGGTCAGCTTCACTTTCGCCGGCAGCTTGATCTGCTCCACGTAACCGTTGCGCACAAATTCAACCCGCTCGATTGGATCACGCGAATCGAGCTGTCCGTCGAGAGTCAGCTCAATCAAACCCGTCTCGGACTTGAAGACATGGCCGGGCAGTTGACCGTCGGCCTTCACGCGCAGCAACGGGCCATTCGACACAAACACGCGACCGGCCTTCAGGCCCGCCCGCCATTTCCCCATCGTCGGCTCGCCGTCGAACTGGACATAAACGCGATTGTAACCGACGGGATTGGGCAACACACCGCTCGCCGCGCCCGCGGACGCGGGAATACGGATGCCGGCGTTGAGCAGGTGATAGTAAATTTCCTGCGTCCACCAGCCATTGCCACGCGCGCCGGGAAATTGAGCGACGTTGCGCGGACGGCCCCAGGCTTCGTTGGGATAGACACCGGTGCGATACATGTGGTTGTTCGCGATCCCGATCGAGTCGCCGATCCCGTTGGCAATCCACATGGGCACGTCCCACCAAAATGGCTTCTCGATGTCGATCCATGCTCCATCGGCCTTTGCCTGCTTCGCGTAGACAAGCGACGACGGATGATGTCGCTGCCCGGCGGTGATGTTGATCGGATGGTCGAGGTTGAAGAAAAGCAGGGCACCGCCATCGCGTTCGTCCTCACCGCCGAGTTGATCGACGAAGCGATTGCCGTCGAACCGTTTCAGCACGGGCGAAGGCAAGGGTCCATTGGCCCACGGATTGGCGGTGTTCCACCACGAAATCAGTTGTCCGAAATGCAGGTCTTCGGCGCGCATCAACAGTTCAACCTGATCGATCGGCCGATGAATGTGCATCTCGCCGGCCCACCAACCTTCAGACGACAGGTTGGCTAGTCGCTTGAGTACAACCTGTACGTTGGTGGAGGTCTGCCCCGGAGCAATTTCCACGGCGGCGGACTCAGACGACCATTCCGGTCCGCGCTCGACTGTCATGGAGTATTTGCCGGGAGCCACGGTAAACACTGCGTTCCCCGGGGACGAAATGTGATCGCTCCAGAAGGGCAGGTTTCCGGCCGCGCGCACGGGTTGGCCATCCGGACCGGCGAGATGGATGCGGGCTGGGATGACTTCGCCGAAGTCCCGGTGTGAGGTGGTGATGGTCAGTTCGACGGCGCGAGTCGCGTTGATGCCGAACAACACTGAAACACAGGTGAGTGCGGGGGGGAAGAAGCGAGGGAACACGGTTATGAAGGGTCTCAAAGAATCGGCCGCCGGTCAATTTTCCGCATCCGTTTGAGCCGGACTGGGCAATGAGTAGTCGCGTTCGGGAGAACGCGCTCTTCTCTCCGGCAAAGGTTATCCTCGTGGGAGTAGCCGGACCTTGGGCTCGTGATGAGGGTTTGCGCGGACTGCCGTCCGCGACTACGCCCTTGGGGCAATGAGTAGTCGGGTTCGGGAGAACGCGCTCTTCTCTTCTATGCACGCACTATTTCAATCCAACACGCCTTCTCTCACTCTCATGCCAACAGCTTGTGAAGCACCGCCCCTTCCACGTCCGTCAATCGAAAGTCCCGCCCCTGAAATCGAAACGTGAGCCGCTCGTGGTTGAACCCAAGCAAATGCAAAATCGTAGCGTGCAAATCGTGCACAGGCGCCCGGTCCTCGACGGCATTAAATCCCAGCTCGTCGGTTCGCCCCAACACGATCCCCGGCCGGATCCCACCCCCGGCAAACCACATCGTAAAGGCATCAATGTGGTGGTTCCTGCCTGTCTTCTCCCGAACCTCTCCCATCGGAGTCCGCCCAAACTCGCCTCCCCAGATCACCAAGGTGTCATCCAGCAACCCACGGGCCTTGAGGTCTTTCACCAATGCCGCACACGGCTGATCCACCTCGCGCACGACTTTCTCCAGATCCTCGTCGATGGTCTGTCCCGGCCCGCCATGACTGTCCCAGTCCGCATGATACAACTGCACAAACCGAACATCCCGTTCGATCAGTCGCCGCGCCAGCAGGCAGTTTCGAGCGAACGACGGTTTCGCCGGATCGCACCCGTAGAGCTTCAATGTCGCGGCACTCTCGCCCGCCAGGTCCATCAATTCCGGCGCACTGGTCTGCATCCGGCACGCCATCTCATAACTTGCAATCCGTGTGTGAATCTCTGGATCACCCGTCACCACCGCCCGCCGCAGATTCAAATCACGAATCGCATCCAGTGCGCGCCGCTGGCGCAGATCGCTGATCCCTTCCGGATTCGAGAGGTTGAGGATCGGATCTCCGGATCCCCGAAGAGGCACCCCCTGATACGTCGTCGGCAGGAAGCCGCTCGCCCAATTCGCCGGCCCGCCACGCGGTCCGCGGGGCCCGCTCTGCAGCACAACAAATGCTGGTAAATCCCGCGACTCCGATCCCAGCCCATACGTAACCCACGACCCCAGGCTCGGCCTTCCGAACTGGCCGGATCCAGTGTTCATGAACAACTTGGCCGGCGCATGATTGAAAAGATTGGTCGCGCACGACTTCACCACGGCCAGATCGTCCATAATCCCCGCAGTGTGCGGCAGCAAATCCGAGCACCACACACCCGCCTGTCCATGCTGCGCAAAGGAACGTCGCGACCCCAGCAGAGTGGATCGGTTCTTAAAGGACGTATCCATGAACGCAAACCGCTTGCCCTCCAAAAATGAATCCGGAATCGCTTGTCCATTGAGTGCCGTCAACTTCGGTTTGTGATCCCATAACTCCAACTGGCTGGGCCCTCCCGCCATGAACAAGTAGATCACCCGCTTCGCCCGGGGCCGCGCCGGAGCAACCCGCGGGGCATACGGCGACCCCGCTTCAGCACCCATGCCGTGCCCAACCAGCGACGCGAGGGCCATGCCGCCTAGCCCCATTGCACAGCGTCCAAAAAAATGCCGGCGCGTGCCGCTTAGCAAGGATTCCTCACTCACGGGTAATGGTTTCATCAAGATTGAAAAAGACCCGAACAACGTCCGTCCAGACGTCCACTTCGCTCTGGCCATTCGTCCGCTCGAGCCGCACAAGTTCAGCGAGGCGTTCACGTTCCTCGACTTCAGGAGGACGTCCAAGGCAGGCTCGGGAAGCCATCTCCATACGCGACTCATCATCGCTCGCGGCTCCCGGCAGCCGACGACCCAAGGCGCGCGCCAGTTCGTAAAACGCGGCGTCGTTCAGTTGAGTCAGACTCTGCAACGGTGTGTTGGAACGTATCCGCCGCGTGCAGGTCGTGTTGGCGTCTGGAGCATCAAACACCACCAGCGCAGGATGCAGGGAGCTACGTTGCAACGCTGTATAAATCCCCCGACGAAAGCGGTCGCCACCCTCGCTGGCTTTCCATGGCCGGTCATTTTGAGTGAACGCCCCCAGGCCGGCCGGTTGCGGCGGAAACACCGGCGGTCCGCCGATCCGTGAATCGAATTGCCCGCTCGCGACCAACGCGACATCCCGAATTAGTTCCGCGTCCAAGCGCACCCGGCTCTGCTGAGCCAGCAGGACGTTCCTGGGATCACGCTCCGCCAAATCGCTGCGCGCCTGAGAACGTTGTCGGTAAGTTGCGCTAGTCACTAGGCGGCGAATCATTCGTTTCAGCGACCAGGCCCCCGTTTTTTCGGTGGGTTCGGCCAATTCACACGCCAGCCAGTCGAGGAGTTCCGGATGCGACGGCGGCGTGCCCTGCGTCCCAAAATCGTTCTCTGTTTCTACCAATCCGCGCCCGAAGAATTGTTGCCACAAACGGTTCATCACCACTCGAGCCGTCAACGAATTCTCCCCGGATATCAACCACGCCGCCAGATCGCGTCGGCTCCGACCGGACGTCGCCGCTGGCGCGAGCACGGCCGGTGTCCCGGGCGTCACCACATTCGATGGCCGGGTGAAATCGCCCTTGATCATCACGCGCGTCTCCCGCATTTCGGGGCGCTCCTTCATCACCAGCGTCGACGGGATCATCGGTTCCTGAAGCTTGAACCGGTCGAGCTCACCTCGACGCGCCTTCCAGTCCGGGTCCTGATCCCGAAACATTCCCCACAACAAGTTCGACTGATCCTTCGCGCGGTTCGCCGGTGGAATGGCCAGGATGTCTCTCAGGAGCCGGGACAAACCATTCCGAGTTTTTTCCGTCAATCCGGCCTCCCAGCCTTGAAACCGCCCCGGCAGCTCCGTCGCCGCCCAATCCGCCAGCGCCTTGTCCCGGCGGCTCACCTCAGCACGGTGTTCATTTCGCTGGCTGATCTCCGTGGGGGTTCCGAGTTCCAACGTCTGTTCTGCCGTCAAACTGGCGTTTCCATGCCCGTCGTTTTCACACGAATTGAAGTACGCGAACAATTGGTAGTATTCGCGCTGTGAAATGGGATCGAACTTGTGATCGTGACACTGCGCGCAGCCCACCGTCAGCCCGAGCCATACCGTGGCAGTCGTATTCACTCGATCAACCACGCTCTCAACCCGGAATTGTTCCACGTCCACGCCCCCTTCATGGTTCACCTGCGTGTTCCGGTGGAAGCCCGACGCAATGGCTGCATCGCGCGCCTGATCGGCGCCCAGTGTCGCATCGGACGCGATCAGGTCTCCTGCCAGCTGCCACACCGTGAACTGATCGAACGGCATGTCAGCGTTCAAGGCACGAATCACCCAGTCCCGGTACGGCCAGACACTGCGGGGTGAATCGATGCTATACCCGTTGGAATCGGCGTAACGCGCCAAATCCAACCAGATCCGGGCTTGTCTCTCGCCAAAATGCGGCGATGCCAGCAGCCGCTCGACGACACGTTCCCAGGCGTCTGGACTCCGGTCAGAGAGGAATCCACGAACGTCGGCGGGCGAGGGCGGAAGTCCGGTCAAATCCAGGCTTACACGGCGGATCAATGTGACCCGATCGGCCTCGGGCGAGGCCTGAATCCCTTCCACTGCGAGACGCGCGCGAATGAACGCATCGATCGGATTCATCGTCGCCTCCGTGGAGATCCGTGGGATCACCGACCGCACCGGCTTCACGAATGCCCAATGCTGTTGCGGCAAGGGCTTTGCGTCCCTGGCGGCAGCCAACCCCGATTCCAGCGGCATCCCGTTCGCGAGGAGCATCAGACAAATAATCCATCGACACGTCATATGGAGCTGCCCATCAAGTACCACGGAAGCCAGCTCTCTGGAAAGCATTGAAGACGCGGAGGCAGCAGTTCTTATTTTGGTAAACCCTGTGGGGCGCGTGAGTCGTAACGAGAATGAACTGAGTCACGAGAGTTATTTCCACACCGCTCAACCCGACCGGCCATTACATCTCATTCTGATCTGGCCAGCGCGAGAGGCTTGGAGTAGTAACGGACGATGAATAAACGGAAATTGGGACGGCGCGAGGCACTGGCCCAAACGGGATTGTTGGCCGGCGCAACGATGGCGTTTGAGCAGTTCGCAGTTTCCAACGCATCAGCGCAGGCTGTTGGAGCGAAGAATGAATCCGCATTCCTGTTTTGCCTGAATACGGCCACAATCCGCGGACACAAACTTGGAATTGTCAAAGAAGTCGAAATCGCTTCCGAAGCCGGTTATAGCGGGATTGAACCCTGGGTGGATTCGGTTCAGGAATATGTCAAAGGTGGCGGGACACCAAAGGATTTGCGGAAACGTATTGTGGATGCGGGCCTGACGGTGGAGGGCGCGATCGGATTTTCGGATTGGATCGTCGATGACGACGCACGGCGCGCCAAAGGTTTGGAGCGGGCAAAACAGGAGATGGATCTGATGGCTCAAATCGGGGCTCGCCGGTTTGCAGCCCCGCCCGCGGGCGCGACCGACTTGCCCAAGCTGGACTTGTTGAAGGTTGTCGAACGGTATCGCGCTCTGCTGGAGGCAGGGGATCAAATTGGGATTGTGCCGGAGTTGGAGCTGTGGGGGTTTTCAAAGAATCTAAATCATTTGGGAGAATGCGTGTTCGTCGCCATGGAAACCGGGCATCCCAAAGCGTGCGTGCTCGCGGATGTGTTCCATTTGCACAAGGGCGGCTCGAACTTTCGCGGCATGCGACTGCTGGGTCCGGAAGCGATTCCGGTCCTTCACATGAACGATTTCCCAATCAATCCCCCGGCGGAAAAAATTGACGACAGCTTCCGCATTTATCCCGGGGACGGGTCGGCGCCGCTGTTGGAAATCCTGACTGCGCTGCGCAAGACCGGTGGTCAAAAGGTGCTTTCGCTGGAACTATTTAATCGCACCTATTGGACACAAAAGGCGCTGGACGTGGCGAAGACCGGGCTAGCCAAAATGAAAGCAGTGGCGCTGAAGGTAATCTAGACCTTTACCCTAGGCCGCCCCGAGAGGGGCTCATCCCGATGGTGTGGGCGCTCCCAACTCGAATTGCCCGCGATTTGCCGACTTTTCACGTTTGCCAATACGTGGGTGATGTTCGGAGCAAAGCTGCGGAGCAGCGCCAGAGAATAGCCCATGGCGGAAGCCATGGGACGGTGTTCACATCAAGTCCAAGCCCCGCCAGGGGCGACAGAGGAAGAGGACGGCAACCGTCTGCGCAAATCTCCATCGCCCCTCCGGGGCTTGAGAGCGCGCGTGTCGAGACCCACGACTGGCGCCGTGGGCTACTTTCCGGCGGCGCTCCGCGCCTTAAGAGTGCACGTGTACCAACAACTTCGGGATGCCCCCCCGACCGAATCACACTGTATCAGCGCAGACTCCACCAATCGGGGACGGCTGAGTCGGTGACCTGTTCTAGGCAAATTCCTATTTCCATTGCATGTTCAGCACGAAGAAACCGTGTCCCTTGTCGTGGGTTTGATTTTCAGCCGTCTCTTCGGAACTTGCTGGGTCTGTCCTGTAATCCAGCGTTGAAACGCCGGGCCAATGTCGATTTTCTCTCCGGGACATACGTGCAAGTAGATGGCCAAAGTCCAGGCGCGGACTGCCGTCCGCGACTACGGGTCGACGGTTCATGGAGAGCAAAGTTTTCCAACGAATGGACATGAATTTGGACCATGAACCGTTGCAGGGGAATGAGTTGCGGGGACTGCGGTCCGCGACTACGAGGGGACGATTCATGGAGGGGTACTATCGATAAAACAATTCAACAACCTCTGACAGCGGATGTCTGACCCTCGGGTTCAAAGTCTGGCCCGCATGTTCAAATCCTTCTCGAATCGCACCACACATTCCACCGTGGAACTTATCATGGTCTTCGGCCATGGGTGTCTCGTAAAGCTGCCTGATGGCCGATTCGAACTACAGGGAGGCAGTTGGGCCGATCACACCGCAGCAAAGGAATACGCATCCCTCTTCCTCCACCCGGCATCACCCATCAAATCGCTCCCAACCCGCTGACGCCCGTTCGAACGGGGCGTGTCAGCATGCGAATTCTCATATCACTTTAATTTTGACGGGTTGCGACCCGGAAGCCATTCATGCGTTGGCTGCGGTCGATGCACACCCGTTGCCTTGGACCCCGGGCCCCCCCGGACGATCCCACGGTCAGTAGACCGGGGCTGTAGCCGCTGCGATACGGCCTTGGAAGACTGCAACCTCGGAGAAAAATGAACCAATACGACGCCCAAATCGCTGTCTCCCGGCGCACCAACGACAGCGCCCGACTGGTCCTGCGGGGCATCGGGCTGAACGCACTGCTGGCCGCGGTGAAGTTGGCCGGAGGTATCTTTGGGCATACCTACGCGCTCATTGCTGATGCGGCGGAGTCCATGCTCGACATCCTCTCGTCGACGCTGGTGTGGGCGGGCTTCCGCGTCGCGGCGCGACCGCCCGACGCCAATCATCCCTATGGTCACGGCAAGGCCGAACCGCTCGCCGCCCTTGCCGTGGCGCTGTTTATTTTCGCGATGACCGCGTGGGTGGCTTCGCATGCGGTGCAGGAGATCCGGACTCCACACCAGGGGCCGGCCTGGTGGACGCTGCTGGTGCTGGCTGGCGTCATCGTGGCGAAAACCTGGTTCTCACGCCGGATGAGCATGGCCGGCGAGCAGGTGGGCAGCACCGCGTTGGGGATTGAGGCGATGCACCATTGGTCAGATGCGATGACCTCCGCAGCGGCGTTTGTTGGCATCAGCATTGCGCTGTGGGGCGGCACCGGATGGGAGACGGCCGACGACTGGGTGGCGCTGTTCGCGTGCGTCATCATCGCCTTCAACGGGTTCGGCATGTTCACCAAAGCGCTGGGTGACGTGATGGACGTGGCCGCGCCTGCGAATTTCGAGAACGAAGTGCGGGCCCTCGCCCTTGCCGTGCCGGGAGTGCAAGCGCTCGACAAGATGCGCGTGCGCAAGAGCGGTCTTAGCCACCTCGTCGATATCCAAGTGCGCGTGGACGGCAATCTGACCGTGCGCGCAGGGCACGATATCGCGCACGCTGTAAAGGATGCACTCATCTCGTCCGCCAGCCATGGCATCAGCGATGTTACGGTGCACATTGAGCCGGCAAGGTAACGCCAACGCCGTCGAATACCAGCAGCAGCCATGAGCTGAACGAAGAATGGGCTTTAAGGGATCCCGTCCGCAGGATACTGTGTTATCTCGATGATTCCCGAAACTCTCCAGCGTTCACGCAGCGAGCCTGTGGACGACGTGCTGTTGCAGGAGATCGTCGGCAAAATTGTGGAGCGGTTTCAGCCGCGCCGCATTATTCTATTCGGCAGCCGGGCGCGAGGAGACCACCGCCGCGACAGCGATCTGGATTTATTCGTCGAGATGGATACGGACGCCAAGCCGCACGAACGGCGTCCGTCCGGAGCGAACGCACGACCTCGGCCGGCTGCCGAGCGAATACTCAACGTTCGACGGGTATTTGCGGAGGCTGATCGAGGATTGCGACAAGCTAACGGAGTTTGCAGTGGACATTCGCTATCCTGACATTCCCGTGGAAGCCGAGGAGCAGGCGGGGCGGCAAGCCGCTGTCCTGGCCGAGCGGATTTGCGTGGCCATTCGCGCACGCTTGCCGAGCTGAAAAGCACCCAGCGAACCCGCCGTCAATATGAACCTGTCCCTAGCATCGGAATCAACCAGCACGGTTGAGCCCGTCCAGCAGGGGCACCGCACGGGCCTGGTGACGCTGGTGTTCACCGACATCATCGGCTCGACGGCGCTTAAGCAGCAGCTCGGGGATCGCCAGGCCGTCGCCCTGATCCAGAAGCACCATGCGGTCGTGCGGGAACTCGTAGCAAGTTTCGAGGACGCGCGAGTGATCAGCACGGCGGGCGACTCGTTCTTCCTCGTATTTGCCAAGCTGTCAGACGCGGTGAAGTTTGCGCTCCAATTGCTAACCCAACTTCGTGATTTGGCTCAGAACACCGGGCACTCTCTGGCCGACCGCGTGGGCATTCACGTGGGCGAAATGGTAATTCAGGAGGAGGCCGGCGCAGCCCAGCCGGAAGACCTTTACGGAATTCATGTCGGTACCTGCGCGCGCGTGATGGGTCTGGCGGGTGCGATGATGTGGCGAAGGTGTATCTGAATGGAGAACAGATCCACAAATCTCCCAGCAATCGCTCCTTCAATGCAGACCAGGATACGGTGTCAGACATCCTTTTGAACGCCGGGTTGAACGTGCTGATATTTAAAGTGGTGAATGAAGACGGAAACTGGCAGGGCTCCATTCGGTTCACCGATGCCCGGGGCACCCCAGTCAAGGGCATCACGGTGACGCTGACACCGTAACTTTCCATGAACCGGAACGTCATAGTCGCGGACGGCAGTCCGCGCAATCCTCTTTCCTGCAACCGTTCATGGTCACAATTCATGTCCATTCTTTGGACGTTTTCCCTGCCCGCAAACACAAGCCCCCTTTTACAGGAGAAAAATCTTGTGGAGGAATCTCCTGATGATCCAATTACGACAATCGGCACATCCTCCCACACGCTGATGCAAGTGTGGCGACGCGTGCTGCACAGCGGATTCGTTCAACACGCCGGAAAGAAACCCCTCCACACACTCCATGTTTCGCTTCATCCACGCCGCAGACCCGCATCTGGACAGCCCACTCCAAGGGTTGGAAGCCCACGAGGGGGCGCCCCTCGATCGGCTCCGAGGTGCCACGCGTCGCGCCTTTGGAGACCTGGTTCAATTGGCCATCGACGAACAGATTGACTTCCTGGTGATCGCGGGCGACCTCTATGACAGAGATTGGAGAGACTATAACACCGGCCTCTTTTTTCGTGGCCAAATGGTCCGACTCTTCGACCAAAATATTCCCGTTTATCTGATTTCCGGAAATCACGATGCGGCTTCGGTCATTTCGAAAAAACTGAGCCTGCCGGAGAATGTACATGTCTTTTCCACCCGAACGGCGGAATCCAAGGAAGTGCCAAAACATCGTGTGGTGATTCATGGACGCGGATTCCCGAACCGAGCGGTGCCGGAGAATCTGGTGAAGGATTATCCCTCGGCTATATCGGGTAAGTTCAACCTCGGACTGCTTCACACAAGTCTTACCGGGAGACCGGGTCACGACACGTACGCACCGTGTTCCGAAACGGATCTGCGGGAGAAGGGCTACGGTTACTGGGCCCTCGGTCATATTCACCAACCCGAAGTGATCAGCCAGGATCCCTGGATTGTGTTCGCGGGCAATTGCCAGGGGCGACACGTCCGAGAGGCGGGACCTCGCGGATGCCGTTTAATCACGGTGAACGATTCTCTCACGGTGGAACGGGCTGATTGGCGCACCCTGGACGTCGTTCGTTGGCAGGAGCTGAATGTCGATTGCACCGGCATCAAGAACGAATCCGAGGCGCTTCGGCGGGTCGGAGAATCGATGAAAAAAGCCGTGAACGAAGCGGAAGGGCGGCTGGTTGCCGCGCGGATTGTCATCGGTGGCACAACCTGCTTGCACGGTTCGCTACACCGGGATGGCCATCGGTGGCGCGCGGAATTACTGGCGTGCGCGCAAGATCAGGGCGCCGAGGCTCTTTGGATTGAGCGGATCAAAATCGCCACAACTCCAGTCTATGACGTTGCCCAGCTGGCCGAGCGAGATGGCCTGACGAAGATCGTCGTGGAAAACTTGGCTGAAGCTCATGACAAACTGACTACGCTGCCAGCCGAGATCGAGGAAATGCTCGGAGTGCTGCCGCCGGAGCTTCGGAGGGAAGTCGAGGCGGAATGGGGTGAGGACCAGCGAGGGGCCGTCCTGAACGACGTTCGGGCCATCATTCTGGAGGCCTTGTCGACGAAGGGAGGACACGCCTCGTGAGATTTCAACGACTACAGATCCCGGCCTTCGGACCTTTTACAAACCTGGATCTCCAGTTCCCGAATTCACCGGGAGATCTCCACATAATTTACGGTGCCAATGAGGCGGGCAAGAGCTCGTTGCTCCGGGCTATCCGAGATCTGCTCTTCGGCATTCATAGCCAGTCCGCCGACAACTTCCTCCATGGCTACGCCGAGCTAAGAATCAAAGGTGAAATCCGCAACCGGGCCGGAGGACACTTGGTTTTTCAACGGCGCAAAGGGAACAAGAATACCTTGCTGGACGCGGAGGGCCAACCGTTGCCGGACGGCGCCCTGGTTCCATTTCTCGGAAGTGTGGATGCGTCCTACTTTTCGGCCATGTTCGGCCTGGGCTCCCGGGAACTTCACGAAGGAGCTCAGCAACTTCTCCGCGGCGAGGGAGACCTTGGCAATGCGCTTTTCTCAGCCAGCCTGGGTGGAACGCCCGTCCAAAAAGTCGTTGAGGCGCTTGAACAGGAAGCCGAGTTCCTCTTTAAAGGCCGCGCGACATCCAACGTGTCAATCCGCCCGGCATCCAATCGCTACAGGGAACTGCTCAAGCAAAGCCGCGATGCCACGGTCAACCCGGAGGCATGGGATACGATCGAAAAGGATCTGGCTGAGGCGGAGGGGGCAAAGAAGCACCTCGAAGAAGAAATCTCTAAACGGGAGCGGGAGCTTCAATGGATTTCGCGCTGCGAAGACGCACTGCCCACGGTCGGTCGCCTGATTGAAGAGAGGCAAAAGATCGCACAGCTTCCGCCCTTGCCGGAACTCGCCAGCGATTTCAGACCCCGAGCGCAGGCTTCCCGAAAAACGGTCAGTGAAGCCCAGACCGAAGTGCAGCGCCTGACCGCTCAAATCGGAAAACTCCAAACCCAACTCCTTAGTTGTCAGATCGCCCCGTCCGTGCTGGCCGAAGCGGCGAGGGTGGATCAGTTGCATCAGGATCTGGGGGCCTATAAGGATCGTAAGAAATCCCTGGCCGATTTGCGCGCCACGCTCGGGGAACTCGATCCACTGATGCGTGCCGGCATGCACAACCTGGAGCTAAAGGGTGAATTCACATCGCTGGAAAACCACCGTCTTAGCCGCCCGATTCAACTTGCCTGCGAAGCCGCCGCCGCCGCGCTGAAGGTCGCCCTGGCCGAACACGCCGCGAACTCCGGCAAGGCTGAAGACCTGACAAATCAGATCCGCGCGCAGGAAATTCAGGCCCAGGCTCTTCCGGAAACGGACTTGACCGATCTCCGCGAAGCGTTGGCTGTTGCCGCAGAGGCCACGGAGGCGGACCGGAGTTTTTCCACCAGCGAATCCGAGGTCCAACGCATGACCCGGGAGACAGCGGACTCGCATCGCCAGCTTGTGGGCGCTCCTAGTGGCTTGGAGGCGACCGTCGGTCTTCCCGTCCCGGCCCTCGCGACCCTTCGCCGCTATCAAGAGCGGATGGAAGGGATCCGGCGCGACATCGAGAACGAGAAGGAAAAACTTCTCGAAGCGAATAAACGCGCAGGAGCGATTCAAGCCGAGCTAAGTCGACAGCAACGCAAGGGAGAATTGCCGTCAGAAGAGGCGCTGCTCAAGGCTAGGAAACATCGGGATTATGGTTGGAGTTTGGTGCTGGCTGAGTGGAAAGGAGACGGCGCCAAGGAGGATCTGGTTCCGGGGTTGCCGTTGGAGGAGGTCTTCCCTCAAACAATCGCAAACGCGGACGGGATTGCAGATCGGTTGCGATTTCAAGCCGAGGCCGTCGCTAAAGCGGAAGAGAAACGATTTCAACTAGGCGAAACGGAAGCACAAATCGGCGCGGTCCAACGAAAAATCCTCGAGCTACAGGGCGCCTTGGATGAGTGCGACAAATCCTGGCAAACCGAGTGGTTTGCCTGCGGGATCACACCCCGTTCACCTCTTGAAATGGAAGAATGGCGCGATGATTGGAGTGAGTTCCGCGAGCGACTCGGGAAACTAAGAACCGCACAGGAATCCCTCCAAGAGAAACGTCACCAGATCCAGCAGGCCAAGTGTCGGCTTGCCTCGGTTCTCCAGCAGTCCGAACAAAAGGAATTTTCACTTTTGTTTGCCTCGGCTCGGAAACTTGTCCAGGACGGCGAACAAGCGGCCGGTCGGCGCATCGAGATGGCCAATCAACTTGGAGCATTGGAGATTGAACTAGCCAAGTTTGACCAAAGCCGTGCTCGGCTTGCTGCTGCGGTCGACACCTCAGTCGCTGAATGGAAATCCAAGAGCGCGGCGGTCGGTTTACCGGAAGGCACTTCTCCCGATGCGGGTCTGATCCTCTTGCGAGAACGAAAGGATCTTCTCGCCAAATTCGATGAATGGAGGGAGTTATCCAATAAATTTCAATTGGCTGCCGATGCGATTGCCAAATTCGAGCAGACCGTCGGTGAGATAGCCGTCGCTTTAGGCCTTAAGGGCGACTCGACCGAAGCCATCGAGTCCGCTCTGTGGAGAGCGCTCACCGAAGCGCGCAAAGCTCAAGACCGACACGACCAGTTGGCCGAACAAATCGGACAGGCGAATGACGAGCAGGAGGATGCCACGTTACGCGCCACTCAATCGGATCAAACCCTCAGAGAATTGATCCAGCTGGCCAGCATAAACACGATCGAGGAGCTGGAGGCTCTGCTGGCCCACCTCGAACTGCGTGACGCTGCGCAGGCTCGAATGGAAAACTTGCGTAATACCCTCAGCGGCCTCGCCCGCGGCCAGGCTGTGGACGAATTTGTCTCCCAGGTTCGTGCGGAGAACCCCGATGCTCTTGCGGAAAGAAAAGCGACCGCGGCACGCGAGAAAAGCGAAAAAGAATCCGCTTTCCCCGGGATCCGCGAAACGTTGTTCCGGATTGGGAATGAGAAAACAACTTTGGAGAAAGCTGGAGACGCGGCTGCCGATTTTCGCCAGCAGGCGGAGTCCTGTGCGGCTACATTGAAACAGGACGCGGCCCGCTTTCTGCGGCTTCGCCTAGCCACCCATCTTTTGCAAACCCAGATCGAGCGGTTCCGAAAGGAAAATCAAGGCCCGCTCCTCGAAAAGTCGGGCGATATTTTCCAGGCCATCACACGGGGCGCGTTCAGCGGGCTCGACGCGGAGTTCAATGCCGATGATCTCCCTGTCCTCGTCGGCGTCCGGCCAGACCGAACCAAGGTCCTTGTGGAAGGCTTGAGCGATGGTTCCCGTGATCAGCTATACCTCGCACTCCGGCTGGCGGCGCTCGATCGGTACCTTCAGGAGCATGAACCGATGCCTCTCATTTTGGATGATCTCTTGATTACGTTCGACGACAGCCGCGCTAAAGCGATTCTCCCGCAGCTCAGCGCTCTGGCCAAACGCGCTCAGATCTTTGTGTTCACCCATCACGAACACCTCGTGGAACTCTGCCGGCAGACCTTGGGCGACGGCCAATTTCATCTCCACCGCCTGGGCCAAGCCGGCGGAGTGCTCGCCGCCAGTGGGCTCGGGACTCCTGATATCGCAGCGAGACGTTTTGCTGACTTGGAAAAAGCGTGACCCCGTAGGCGCCTCACCCCTGCCCTCCCCACATCGGCTGTGGGGACTGGAGATCGGCCATTTTTCGGATTCCCAGGAATTTCACCAGGAGTGGGCTGTTTTCTGTTGCAAATTCGAGCGGTGACTTAAAATATATGCGATGAATATCAAGTACTTACAGATAATGTCCAAACTCATTTCCATCCCGTTTGCGGCTGTCTTGGCTGGCAGCATCCTCTGCGAGGCGGCGGACCGTTCTCAAGCCCGTTCGATGACCGTTACACGTTACGGCATCGTCGCAACGGAACAACCCCTCGCCTCGCAAGCCGGCGTTCAGATTCTTGCGAACGGTGGAAACGCGATCGATGCGGCGGTGGCAGCGAATGCCGTGCTGGGTCTTACGGCACCGATGATGTGCGGTATTGGGGGTGATCTCTTTGCAATTATCTATGATTCGAAAAGCAAACAACTATACGGACTGAACGCCAGTGGATGGGCTCCCGCCGGGCTCACGCCAGAGTTTCTCAGGATGCAGGGTTTCACCAACATGCCGCAGAAAGGGATTCATGCCATGACCGTTTCGGGATGTGTCGAGGGTTGGCAACAGCTGCTGGATCGCTTCGGAAGAAAGAAATTCTCCGAAGTGCTCGCGCCAGCAATACAGCTGGCGGAAGAAGGATTTCCTGTCACCGAGATGATCTCCGAGCACTGGGCGGGCGCGAAAGCGACCTTCCGAGAGGACCCCTCGGGACTCCGAACCTTTGCGCCAGACGGACACATTCCAAAGCTCGGGGAGATCTTCTGGAATCCTGATCTCGCCTGGTCCTACCGTCAGATTGCCAAGCGGGGTCGCAAGGCGTTTTACGAAGGAGCCATCGCGAAGCGGATTCTCGAATGTTCGGCGAAACACGGCGGAACCCTCCAGCCCGATGATCTGCGCAAGTTCTCCGCCGAATGGGTCACGCCCATTTCCTCGAGCTATCATGGATGGACCGTTTACGAAATTCCTCCGAACGGGCAAGGCGTCGCCGCGCTGGGGATGTTGAACATGATGGAAAATTTTCCGATCAGCGACTACGGTCCTGCGTCCCCCTCCGCTCTCCACGTCGAAATCGAAGCTAAGAAGCTCGCCTATGCGGACATGCTCCGTTACGTCGCCGATCAACGATTCGCGAAGACGCCGGTCGTCGGGATGTTATCGAAGGACTACGCCCGTGAGCGTTCAAAATTGATTGATCCGGATCGGGCCAACTGCCACGTCGAAGCAGGCAAACCTCTGGAGGCGGGAACCGACACAACGTATTTCTGCGCGGTCGATAAGGAGGGCAACATGATTTCGATCATCCAGAGCAACTATAGTGGGTTCGGCACTGGCCTTGTGGCGGACGGCACCGGGTTTTCGCTTCACAACCGAGGAGGGCTTTTCACGTTGGACCCGTCTCACCCAAACATCCTCGCCGGACGCAAACGCCCGCTGCACACGATCATTCCCGGGTTCATGACCCAGGGCGATGTCAAGATTGCATTCGGAATCATGGGCGGATTCAACCAAGCGCTCGCCCACGCCCAATTTGCGTCGAACATCGCGGATCATCGAATGAACATTCAGGCAGCCCTTGAAGCGCCCCGTTTCACCAAGACAACGTTCACCGGTTGCGATGTAATGATTGAGTCTCGTGTGTCGGAAGCGACGCGTGCCGCGCTCACAGCCCGAGGCCATGAACTGAACGTCAAAGGGCCGTTCTCTCCGTCGATGGGAAGCGGACAAGCCGTGCTGAGAAATTTTTCCACGAGAGTGAACTTCGGGGCAACCGATCCTAGGAACGATGGGCTCGCCATTCCAGAACCGACGCGCATTCATTGAGACGGGTTTTCTTGCATCCGTGGATCCAAGCCCGCGATGAGGCCGTGGGGAAGAGTTCGAAGAGGACGTCTGAGCTTGGGTTTCAGAACGATCGGCCCAACGTGAGCCTTGACGCTGATGCAATGTGTTTCTCAATGGCTTATGGCTGAAATCGAGATTCCTCACCATGCCGAGAACCAGGATCAAGGAGTCGGGAGACCAGGCAAAAAGCCACGCCAAGATTGCCGAGGTGAAAAACGAGACGTTTGATCGCGCGGAGATTCTTCTCCAAATCGCGTTGGTACTCTGTTCGTTGACGCTCCGGACGGGATTCAAGTTGTTCACGCGTGTGGGGTTTGCGGCGGCGGCAGCCGGAATTGCTTTCGGGGTTTGGGCCTACACTCGAAATGACGTGCTGCAGGAGGCGGGGCACAAGCCTGCCGCCCCCGATCAAGCCGTGTCGACTCGATGAAACCACGTTGCCCAGCAACCGGTGTCAGATTGGTTGCAAATAAAACCACGCACTATGGCTGCGCTACCTCCGCCCTGCGGAAAGTAAAGTCGAGTTCCAGCGCTGCCATCAATTATTCCCGCTCACTGTGGCCCTTTCCTGTTTCTTCGCTTTTTCTCGGGCGTCGATTTCGGCGAAGGAAGGGGCGCGCAGAAGCAGCACTGTACGCTGCTCGGTCACGCCGTTGATCACATTCACGACCAGGACGCTGCTGTCGGGAGGTAGCATGACAGAAGAAGGGAAGTACGGCGCAATCGGGAAGTTGAGGAGTTCCCGCGCAGGGATGGAGGACACATCCCACAACTTGAGGGCTTGGTCGGCGCTACCACTGGCCAAGAACCTACCATCGGGCGAGAACATTGCTGCAATGACCCCGCCCATTTGTCCCCGAAGGAGGTCGAGTTCCTTCCATGAAGTCGTGTCCCAGAGGCGGATGGTGTTGTCTTCGCTGGCGGCCGCCATGTGCCTGCCGTCCGGCGAGAATTTCAACGAGCGGATTCCCCCAGTATGCGCCTTCAGGCGGGTCACATTCGTTCGTGCCTCGAGATTTCTAAGCGTGATGCTGTGATCCTCCATTCCAGCCGCCAACAATGTTTCGTCCGGTGAGAACTCCCAGCCCCACGAGGTGTCGTCAAACCGGCCGGGTGGCAGGCCGGTGGCGAGGTTCAAGACGGTGACGTGCGAATTCCACTTTCCGTCCACGACCTGCCCGGTATTAGCGAGAAGCTAACGATCCTTCCGCGAGAACTTCAGAACACGGACTGCGGCTCCGGCGACTTGATGTGTGCCGATGCGCTGTCGTGTCGCGAGATTCCATAGCTCCACCGTACCGTTCGTGGAGCCCGCCGCCAACGTCTTGCCGTCCGAAGAAACAGTGACTGCCGCGGATTGATTCGTGCTCAAGCCAAGATCGATCCCTCGGAGCTTCTGCCTCGATAGAATGTCCCAATCACTGAGCGTTCAGTCCATGTTCAGAGTCAGCAGTCTATTTCCATCTTCGGAAAATCTTAACGCCTGTTGCACCTCGGTGAGCACATATTCGTTTGCTCTCGGGGTTCCGCTCCAGAACTGGGTTGTTCCATCTTTGCCTCCAGACACGAGTGACTGTCCATCAGGTGAGAAAGGCACCGCCCAGACTTCGTGCAGGTGTCCCTGCAGTGTGGCCATTTTCCGTAATTCGGGATTGCTTTGCAGCGTGCCCGTCACCGCGGCTTGTGGATTGAGCGCGGCAATATCCCAGAAATAAATCTTCTGGTCGCCACCACCTGTCACCAGGGTCTTGCCGTCTGGAGAGAAGGCGAGAGCGAAGAGAAACGTGGGATGCGCTTTGAAGCTCACCACTTCTTGATTTGTTTCGATGTCCCAGATTTTCAGGTAACCGTTCCAACTGCCTGCGGCCAGCCAGTGCGACGACCAGGCCAGTGACGCGAGGCCGTCGAGTTTGCCCCTGAACCTTCCGATCCGAGAATGCAATTGCGTATCCCACAACTAAATTCCGTCGTTGTTCACCACTGCCAAGGACTTGCCATCCGGCGAGTAGGCCAACCGATCGACCTTAACGAAATCCAGTGATCGCAATCTTTCCCGGCCGGTAGCCACGTCCCAAAAGATCAGCTCCCCGTGGAAGGAAATTGCCAGAGTCTGGCCATCGGGAGAGAATGCCAATGCGGACACATCAGGGACAAGCACCTCTCCGCCAGCCTGTGTGACAATTGCCAATCACTGGTCCGCCAAAGGTTCACCGCCCCCTTATCCGCCGTAGCCAGGAGTCTTCCGTCCGGAGAAAAAGCCAGGATCTGAGAGCCGATTTGCCCAAAATGCCCCTTCAACCGGGTCAGCACTCGCTTGGTGGATGCGTCCAGGATGGTGACTTTGTTATCGAAGCTGGCCAGCGCGACGAGCCGTCCGTCCGGAGAGAACTTCGCTGCGCTCACCGTGTAGTCGTTGTCCACGCCGAGGTCATTGAAGTGAAGCGTGTACGTCTCGTCGCCCTGACAAAGCTTCCAGAGATAACGCGATTCCGGCTCGCGCAGGTCTTTTTTCTGGCTTGAAATACTCGTTCAGCTTATCGAGAGCCCGGCCCAAGTTGTTTTCCTGGAGCGCTTGCTGGACCGCGCCCATGTCGGCGAGGTAAAGACTTTTGCGAAGCGCTTTGGCCGAGTCCTCAGCGCGCTGGCGTTGCTGCTCGGTCTGCTGGGCGTGGCGGCTGGCGCTGGCCGCGTTGCGGTCGGCACGGTCGGCTTGCTTGAAGGCGTATAGCGCCAGGAACATGACGCCCGTGACGATGAGTAGCGCGAAACTTGCCGTGCGGATCATTCCACGCCGAAACGCAGCCTTCTCGCGCGCCGCCAACTCGGCTTGTTGTTTGGCAATTGCCGCTTGGCGGTCTTGCAGCGCGCGCAGATTCTTCGCCAATTGACCTGCGCCCGCAAAACGGTCTTGTGGATTCCCAGCGAAGCAATGTTGTAAATCGTCACGCAGTAATCCGTCGGCAATATCTGCGGCCCAATCCGTCGTGACGGGTTTGGAACAATCTCCGGCCAGCAACTGATAAAGCACGACGCCCAGCGAATAAATGTCTGAGCGTGTCGAGGCGGGCTTGCCGGCCAGAAGTTCCGGCGCCATGTACATCTGCGAACCGGTCTGCGAGGAGGATGAACTCGCCACGAGGGTTTCGGTGAAGGCGGCTTTGGTCACGCCTTTCAAGGCTTCTGCCGAGACGACCTGGCCGATGCCAAAGTCGGTGAGCTTGGCGCGTAGGACAGACGTCGCGCCTATCGCTGATTGAAGGGTTGGCAACGGAACCGCCACGTCAATTGCCGAAGTGTCCGTTGCGTTTTGCGTGGGTGAAGAATGCGACAGGCGCGACTCCTGTCCCACGAGAATATTTCCCGGTTTCACATCGCGGTGGATCACGCCGGCGTCGTGCGCGGACTGCAATGCATCCGCGATTTGCGCGACGATTTCCAACTTCGTCTCCAACGCCACCTTGCCCGCGCCGCCTTGCTGCTCGCACCACGCTTTCAAGTCCTGACCGTCGACGTGGTCCATGACCACATAGAACGGCGGCTCCTCGAAATACACTTCGCGAATCGCCACGATGTTCGGATGATCGCCGATCCGCTCCTTGATCAGGCGGAACAAGGTCATTTCGCGTTTCAACGATCGCACGCGGTCCGCGAGGAAACAAAACTTGAACACCCGCCGCTCCTTCATCGTCTGGTGCCGCCCCAGCCAGACTTCCCTGAAGCCGCCTTCGCCCAGTTTCTTTTCGAGCACCCATTGCATGTTCGGCACGCGCTGATCGAGCGCTGGCCGCCAGCCAAGGACCGGTTCCCCGTCCGCCGAGACCTTGCGCTGCGCTTTAGTCGCATCCGTCGGTGGCTTCAGCGAGGCCATTCCGGCTTCACCAACTTCACAAATCTCCAGCGGCTCTTCCACCCCTTTGAGGACATAGGCGCCGTGATTAAGCCATTGCAATTCATTCACTCCGCCCAACTCTTCGCCCTTAAGCACCTGCCGCGCATTGTCGAACGCCGCGCGCGTCAGCAGAATTTGATCGCCGTCCGCGAGCGACATCACGCGCGCCGTAAAGATCCCGGGGCTTGGGCGCGCCTTCCCGTTCTTCGATCACGACTTCGCCAATGTGGATGCCGATGCGATCCTGAATCGCCGCCGCCGCCGTCTGCGGCAGCGCCCGTAAGCGCGCCTGCAATTGCAACGCAAACCGCGCGGTATCGGACGGTTTGACGAACACGATGAAAAACGAATCACCGGCGGTGTTGATCTCCTGCGCTTCCGTGAAGTGCCCGAGAATTTCCCGCAACAATGCGTGATGATGCTGAATGACTGCGACGCCTTCGCGGTCGCCGAGCGTCTGCTTCAGACGCGTCGAGCCGACGAGGTCGGAGAACACCAGCGTTACCAACCCCGTCCGGTGGCGGCGGCGGAATTCCTCCACGTGCGCGCGGTGCTTCAATGCGATCTGCGCATCCATGTCAGCGCAAGCTACTGCAACGCAAACGAAGTAAAAGCTCAAACCGGCTCAAACCGCGGGCTGCTGCGCAAATCTTGGATTGACGGGGTTTGCTGCGCCTGGAACCGGGTTCTCGCGCCCGAAAACGGCCCCAAGACCTCTCCAAACCTCCGATTTCGCCTCCGCTGTCCCCAAATGCCCCACTCGACGGGCTTGCCCCCTTACGAAAGCCCATTGACAGAGCTAATTCAGTGCGCGGACTTTGCCCCAGGGAATCAATTGGGCCAACAAACCAAATCTCTCAAGCCGCCGAGAGCTACTTTTCAAGTGCATGACAACAACGACGTGCTGCCGCTCAATGAGTGGTTCTGCAACGATCGGATCAACTGCGCCAATGAAAAGGACACCTGGCTGGTCGGCAATGCTTTCACCGAGACCAGTCCGACCAACATCCAGCGCGGCGTGCTTTATCAATACAACCAGTCCACGGGCATTTACCGCTGCCCCGGTGACCGCGCCACCGTCCGCGACCTGGGCAAACAGCTTCGCCTCTGGAACTATTCGATGAACTCCTACATGCACAACCGCACGAATCCCCATTATGACTTCTCCTACAGAAAAGCGCCTGCCATCCGGAACCCAACCAGTATCTTTGTCTTCGTTCACGAGCACGCTGGAACGATCGCGGAAGCCAATTTTGCCACCACGCAACCGGGAGACTGGTACTGGCAGAATTTTCCCGCGACGCTCCACAAGAATGGCGACAACTTCTCCTTCGCTGATGGCCACGTGGATTATTGGAAATGGGTTGAACCGAACACTCTGAAGCTTTCCCAAAGGAAAGATTGGTTTATCGGATCCGACGCTGCAAAGAACGACCGCGACCTGCAGCGCATGTGACGGGCGGTGCCGAACGTGAGCGAGGAACTCAAGTGCTGAACCTTTCCGCCATCATGTCGCGTGGCAACCGCCAGAAGTCCGTGGCGGCCCCAATCCCAGTGCCGGTCCATCAATTCCGCCCAGCGTCGCCCCTGAATCTTTTCCGGAGCCTCGACCATGGCCTTCCACGTTGGTCGCGTCATTCCCGCACCCCGGTGTACGGTCGCCGGACCCCTCGATTCGCCCCGAACCCGCTTCAACAGCCTCGACATTCCCAATCGGTCAATAGTGCAGGTTTGACTCCATTGCTTTCTGCTTTTGCCGGAGGCTGTAATCCGCATCGGCCGAAAATGTCATGAGAATTGTCGCTTGAATATGTTTCCTTCGCGGGGGATTACTTAGGGAATTAGGCACCCCCGCTATGAACACTTGCATTACGCGCCGACGCTTCATCCAATCCACGGCCCGGGCAGCGACAGTCTTCACCATTCTCAAATCGGGTTCCGCTCGTACGTACGCCGCGAACGAGAAGCTCAACATTGCTTCCATCGGCGCGGGAGGCCAGGCGGCGGGCGACATCGGCCAGCTTGCGAGCCAGAACATCGTGGCGCTCTGTGATGTGGACTGGCGGCACGCGGCCGGCACGTTCGCAAAATTTCCGGATGCGAAGAAGTTCAAGGATTATCGGAAGATGCTCGACACAATTCATAGCGAGGTCGACGCGGTGATTGTGGGGACTCCGGATCATCATCACTTCTTCGCTTCGATGGCAGCCGTCCGGCTGGGCAAGCACGTTTACTGCGAGAAACCGCTCACGCACTCGGTCTGGGAAGCGCGCGAACTCACCCAAACCGCGCGCGAAGCAAAGGTCGCCACCCAAATGGGGAACCAGGCGCAGGCTTCCGAGGAAACACGCCGGCTTCAAGAGTTCGTTATGGACGGTGTCATCGGGCCGATTCGCGAAGTTCACATCTGGACGGACCGACCGTCGCGCGGCCTGTTCGCCGAATACTGGCCGCAGGGTGTGACCCGGCCTTCGGATTCGCCCGCCGTGCCGGACACGCTGGACTGGGATTTGTGGCTCGGGCCGGCGCCGTGGCGCCCGTATCATCCGGCCTATCTTCCAGCGAAGTGGCGCGGATGGTTGGATTTTGGGACGGGCGCGCTGGGCGACATCGCATGTCATTATTTCGATCCGGTCTTCCGCGCCTTGAAGCTCGGCGCACCGATCAGCGTCGAGGCATCCTCGACGCGTGTGAACGAGGAGACGTATCCGCTGGGTTCCATGGTCACGTATCAATTTCCGGCGCGCGGCGAAATGCCCGCGTTGAAACTGGTATGGTACGACGGCGGGTTGCGTCCACCGCGTCCGCCGCAGATGCAGGACAAAGATCCCATGGGCGATAACGGCCACCTGCTCGTTGGCGACAAGGGCATCATCACCACGGACTGGAGCAAGTGGCGTATTTATCCCGAGAAACTCGCCAGGGAATACGGCGAGCCCCCAAAGCGGCTGCCGCGCTCACCGGGTCACCATCAGGAATGGATCAACGCGTGCAAAGGCGGACCGAAGGCGGGATCGAACTTTGACTGGGCCGGGCCCATGACGGAGACGGTGCTGCTCGGAAATGTCGCGTTGCGAAAGCAACTCCGGGAACGACTGACCCTTGCGCCCTTGAAGTGGGATCCGGAGAAGGGTGCTTTCAGCAATGTTTCCGAGGCGAATCAGTTTCTCCGCCGTGAGTATCGTCCGGGATGGACGGTCTGAGAGCAGAGTCTTCATCCGTGGACTCGTAAAGAGGTCAAGCCCGGAATTTGGCTCCGTCCTGCAGTGGACGATCCCCAACCTTTAACGCCCCAAGCCCCAGTCCCAACAACCGTTGCGCTTGCCCATTGCCCATTGCCCGTTGCCCGTGCGCCCGCTTGGCCTCGCCGCTGTAGGTCGTGGACCGTCCTTTTCCCAATGTCTCTTTGATATAAAAGGATCTATCATCCTGGCTGCGCACGTCCGGGACAGACCACTTTGAAACCAGCCTTGATGGCGGCCCTGACCTGCGCGTCGTCATGGGTCATCAGTCGCGAAATGCCCAATTCCTCCATCGCCGCCAAATGCAGTCGATCCAACGAACGGCAATGAATCCTTGCGGAAGCCCGATGTTGGCGCAAGGCGGTTTGAAAGAGAGCCATCGGCAATTTCCGGAAGTCGAAAGGCGCCAAGGTTCGCATCAGTTCAAATCGGGCTTCGGCCTGACGGGCGTGCCTCCGGGAAAGGCGGCCTCCCGTCCAGGCGCCCTTCAGTTGCACCTGCATCTCAAGTTCCGCGAGAGAAGAGATTTGAACGGATTCCTCACCGTCGATTGCCAACCATACCGCTTCACTCAAGGGCTCTGGACGGAGCACTTTCAAGAGGCAACTGGTATCGATGTAGATCATTCGCCTAGATCAGTGAACGCTCCGCTCGATCGGCTGCGAGTTCATCATCACTGCTAGAAAACACTCGGCCGCCGTAGACCTTTTTGATCCACTTCCGATGTTCCTCAGGATTCCAATGTTTGCGCTGGGCGGGTTGGATTTCGACGCGGACGAGTTTTGCAACGGGCTTGGAATCGCGCGTGATGAGGATCTCCGTCTCCAACTGCAAGGCCGCCTCAGCCTCCGGCCATCGTTGGCGTAGCGCCCGGATCGTCATCGTTTTCATGGGTCAATGAGTAACATGTTTCACGCTCCCGTCAAGATACGTAGCTGTCGCCGTGAGCAGACGCTAGCCAATCTGCTCGCAAATCCACGCGCGTCGATTCCGGGAACTCCGCCTCGCTCACGACATCATAGAGTCCGTGTCTTCATCCGTGGAATCCGCAGGTGAGGCACACCCATTTGATTCAGGTCAAAGGATTGTGCAAAGACTGCCGGCGATTTGACCGGAGTCAAAGGGAGGCGTTCTCTCTGGTGTCAGTGTGCGCTCAAGAAAGACAATCTTGTGATCACCCTCAGCCAGATAAGCCGGAAGAGTTTTGAAGCAGACAGCCCCTGTGGAATCGCACTCACGGCGCCGCCTGCGGGGGCGTCCGAGGCAACGTCGGTCGAACAGCAGTCCTGGATCCTCTCCCTGGATTATTCGTTGACCCGTCGCGCGCTGAGTTTAGCCATTGGAAGTCTGCTTCTCGCGGGTTGTTTTTCCCTGCTGCTGATCGTCTGGTTCTTCTCCTTTGCCGCGGCCCTTTATTCGTTATTGCCCGGAGAAAAGTCGGGCCATGCGATGTTTCGCGCAGGCTTTGCCGTCGCGTGTGGCGGGGTGCTGACAATGGTTGCGGGAACCATGATTCCGGGCACTCGCCGGTGCTGGCCAACTACGTGCCGGTCATCGATAATCCGGTGTATATCACGGGTGTGGCGCTGTTCTTCGCTGGCCTGCTGCTGTGCTTCTTGAACGAGCGCTTGTTCGTCCGCTCGCTCGATGCTTCTCAACAGGCCCCTCCTTCAGTCTGGGACCCGTTTCGGGTCACGCCGGATGTTGTGACGGCATTGAAGACCACTGCGCTGGCCTATCTCGTGGCGATGACCACTTTTCTAGTATCGTGGGCGGCGACGCCACACGAATTGGAAGCTAAGGCCTACTATGAGCTCGTGTTCTGGGGCGGTGGGCATGTGCTGCAGGTGGCGAACGTGGCTGCAATGCTTGCGGTATGGCTATTGTTGCTCTCATCGCTATTGAAGTCCCCAGTTCTATCGGCCAAGACGGCGCAGGTGTTGTTTGCACTCTTGCTCGCACCGCATCTGATTGGGCCCCTCCTCACCCTAAACGGAACGCTCACGTCGACGTATCGTCTCGGGTTCACAAGGCTGATGCAATTAGGCATCGCTCCGGTGGTGGTGATTCTCTTAGGGATTTGCGTGCGACGCCTCCGGGCAGCATGGCGTGGTGGAGTCATTGGGAAGAAGAATTTGTACGACCCACGCCTGGTCGGATTTGTCGCGAGCGCGGCGCTAACGGTTACAGGCTTCCTGATGGGGTCGGCCATTCGTAATTCCAACACGATGATCCCAGCGCACTATCATGCCTCCATCGGCGCGGTAACAGTCGCGTTCATGACCATCACCTATCTCCTGCTCAAGCCGCTCGGCTTCGTGCTGCCGGGAACGCGTCTGCCCAGGCTGATACCCTGGCAGATCTGCCTCTTCGGCTTCGGTCAGGTGATTTTCGCCATCGGTTTTGGTCTAGGCGGCATGCACGGCCTGAGCCGCAAGGCTTATGGGGTCAAGCAACACATCCGGTCGATGGGCGAGGTGATCGGCCTTGGCGTGATGGGTGTGGGCGGACTCATCGCCGTTGCGGGCGGACTGTTGTTCCTGCTGCTGATGATCTATGCGGGGCAATCCCGAATCCCGGTTGGCATTCCCCAACCTAAACTCGAATCCATGGCAAGGAGTAACGTATGAGTGAACCAAACAAAAAGCACCCGATACAGAAATTGATGGACAACACCTGGCTGTTGCTGGCGCTAGGCATTTTGATCCCGTTTCTTTCCTACACCGTGTGGGGTTGAATCGAGATCCTGCTGGTCAAACCGGCGACTCTTCCGTGAAAGCCAACCTGAGGATCCATGATGAGTCAACCTTCTCGCAGCAGCATTGAATGTCCGGCGCCGGATTGGTTCAAGGTGCCCACTGGCAACGAGCGGATCTGGATCGGCCTCGCCCTCTGTTGGTGCATGGTTATGTCCCTGATGATGCCCTACTGGCACTTCAAGGGAAAACAGAACAGCTCCGGTGAATCCTATTCGGTGAAGCCCGCTGATTTCACAAAACGCACGGAGAAATTCATCCTGGCGAATACAGGTGCCGAGTCACTTCTGGAAGAAGGCCTCGCCCCAATCGTCCCCGCGCCGCCAGGCGATGTCTATTTGATTGCCAAACAATATTTCTGGTTCCCGATCCTCAAGCTGCGCGCAGGAGAAGTCTACCGGTTGCACATTTCTTCGGTCGATTTTCAACACGGCTTTTCGCTACAGCCCATAAACATGAACTTCCAGGTCGTGCCGGGCTTTGATCACGTTCTCACCATCACGCCCCAGGCGCCGGGTACCTACCCGATTGTCTGCAACGAATTCTGCGGCATCGGGCACCAGAATATGGTCGGTAAAATCATTGTTGAGTAAGGAGAAACACCCCATGAGTAACAATACAAATGGAAAACGGATTTGCGCAACCACCGGCCTGCCAATCTGCCTGGATGCCGAGTTCTTCATCAAATGCAACGCCGTGCTCGGCATCGTGTTTCTCCTGATTGGCGGCATCGGCGCCCTTCTGCTGGCACTCACCCGGTGGCAAACCGTCCATCTCCTGCCCGTCGATTGGTTCTATCGCATACTGACGCTGCACGGGTTGAACATGCTAATTTTTTCGATCCTGTTCTATGAAGTGGCGATTCTCTATTTCGTCTCCACATCCCTGCTCAATGCCAAGTTGGCTTCCGTCAAGACTGCATGGGTCTCCCTCATCATGATGGCCGTCGGCGCCGTGATGGTGGACGGGACGATCCTCGTGGGGCAAGCCGACGTCATGATGACCTCCTATCTGCCGTTGCTGGCGCACCCGGCGTTTTATCTTGGCATCATTTTCGTAGCCGTAGGAACGCTCATCGCCGTAATCAATTACTTCGCCACACTCTACAAGGCCAAGAAGGAGAAGACCTATCAAGGCTCGGTCCCGCTGGTCGTCTTCGGGGCGACCGCTGCTGCGATTATTGCGGTGGTGACTTTGTTGCATGGCGCGATCGTCATGATTCCGACGTTCCTATACTCGATGGGATGGATTGCGCAGCCCGATCCGATCTGGTATCGAATGACCTGGTGGGGCCTGGGCCACATGTCGCAGCAGGTCAACGTCTGCGCGATGGTCTCGGTGTGGTACCTGTTGGCGACACTCACCACGGGTGCGAAACCACTCAATGAAACAGTCTGCCGCGGCGCGTTCCTGCTCTACATCTTCTTCATCAATCTTGCTTCCGCCCATCATTTGCTCGTCGATCCGGCAATCAGTGCGGGTTGAAAGATATGGAACACCTCCTACGCGATGTATCTGGCGGTGCTGGCGTCGATGATCCACGGCTTCACGGTGCCCGCATCGGTGGAAGTGGCGATGCGTCATAACGGCTACGTGAAAGGTTTGTTTGGCTGGCTCACAGGCGCACCGTGGCGGAACCCTGGTTTTTCCGCGTTCGTCCTTTCGCTTGTGATCTTCGGCTTTGGCGGCGGCATCACCGGCGGCACGCTGGGCGCGCAGCAAATCAACATTATCGCCCACAACACACTGCGAATTCCCGGCCATTTTCATGTTACGGTGGTCGGCGGAACGACGTTGGCGTTCATGGGGCTCGCTTTCTATGTGGTGCCGCTTTTGTTTCAACGGGAGTACATCTTCAAACCATTGGCGCGACTGCAGCCCTACCTTTTCGGAATTGGCATTACGATTATGGCGATGGGCATGTCGTTCGCGGGCTCGATGGGAGTTGCTCGGCGGAGTTGGGATATCGAGGCCACCGGGTCAATCTACGGCTCGACGGCGCACTTGTTCCTCGCCTTGGTCGGCATTGGCGGCGTGTTGGCCTTCCTCGGTCTGCTGCTGTTCATTCTGTTGACCGTGGGCAGCCTGCTCTTCGGACGGTCCTGCGTCGGCAGGTCGATGGAAAGCTGGGGCACGCCTAAACCGCTCGGGCGAGAGGAACAGGAGCACGCGCCGGCCGGCACGCCCCGTGGCTCCGGCGCTCCCGCTATGGCGCTGGTGGAAGCGCACCCCACCCAAGGAACGATGACGCTCGCGATCGTCTTTCTTATGAGCTTCGCTGTCTATTACTTCGCCAACTGGAAAGCGCTGGCCGACGTCTGGCCGGTGCGGTAAGGGAGATGTTGGCGGCGATGGAGACGCACCCATGAACAGCATCCGTACAGCGCAGCCGGTGGACCGGTTCATTTCGGGGGCATCGGGATTCCTCTCGGGCGGTCGTTTTCCGGCCTTTGCGATCTGTGCGCTCGTTTTCTATCAGGTCTTCATCGCCGTGATGGCGTTCGTGCCGCCCACGGGCGGGGCGTGGGGTGACTTCCTCCAAGACTTTCGGATGCGCTGTTTCAAATTTGATCCAAAGAGTGGGTGGATGGAGATGAGCCCGGTGTGGGTCCTGTTGAGCGAGCCGCTGCCGCTTCTGGCCATGTTCTATTTCATCTGGCGCACACCGCTGCATGAGTTGTCGGAGACGCGTCGCCGGGCATTCGCGCAGGCGGCTTGTTGTGCGCTGCTGTTGGTGAGTCTGATTGGCTTCAGCCTGATGGGATTGGGCCGCTCGCAGGCCACCTCAACCGAACTTCCGTTCCCTGCCGTCAACTTGCGCAGCGCGCTGGTGATGCCGTCGTTCACACTCACCAACCAGGAGGGTCACGCCGTCTCGCTCGCCGACTTCAAGGGCCGCGTCGTGCTAGTCACCGCCGTCTATTCCACGTGCACCACCACCTGCCCGATGATGCTGACGAAAGTGCGCGCGGTCCTGGATCAGTTGACTCCTGCCGAGCACAACGACATGGCGGTGGTGGCGTTCTCGCTCAACCCGGAAGCCGACACTCTCGAATTGGGTGGCATGATCGCGAAAAGCTATGGAATGAAAGCGGAGTTCCATTTCGTGAATGGCGTTCCGTCCGAGGTAAATGCGGTGCTCGACACGCTGAATGTCGCACGCACGCGCGACGAGAAGAGCGGCCAGATTATGCACTCGAACCTTTTCTTCCTCCTCGACCGTGAAGGCCGCATCGCCTACCGCCTCTCCCTAAGCCAGAACGAAGCATCATGGCTCATCTCCGCCCTGCGCGTGCTATTGGTGGAAAAGTCGTCCTAACAAAGGGCGAACCGAGACGCGTGATGAACGACCACTCCAATCCCGAAGCGATTCCCCAGGAGGGAGAAACCCATACACTCCGCGTTCACGGCGGACGAACATCCAATTCCCCGCTGCCACCCTCTTCGCACGCTGAAGGTTTGCCGCGATGGCTGGAGAATGGCTGGCTCTACCTTGACCGGCTGATCCAGAACTTGATTCCACCCGAGCTCAATCCCCTCAGTCAGCTCGGCGCGATGGCCAACACCTCCCTGATCATCGCCGTCCTCTCCAGCATCGCCCTGCTTATTTGGTACACGCCAAGCGTTCATCACGCCTACGAATCTTTGGAAACGATCCGACAGTCCTCGTGGCTGGGCAGCTCGACCGTTCGATCCACCGCTATAGTTCCGATGGCTGCCTCTTCTTTGTCCTGCTGCACTCGCTGCGCATCGTCTGTCAGCGCCGATTCATCGGCCCCCGGTGGCTGGCCTGGACCACCGGTCTGCTGCTCCTCTCCCTGCTCTGGTTTATCGGGTGGACCGGCTACTGGCTAGTCTGGGACGTGCGGGGCCAACACGCCGCGCTCGGCACCGTGCGTTTTATCGATCGCCTGCCGATCTTTGCCGAACCGCTCTCCCGCTCCTTTCTCACGGACCAGAGTGTGCCCTCGCTGCTATTTTTCCTGATCTTTTTCGTTCATATGCTCGCGCCGCTTTCCATAGGCGTTGGCATCTGGATGCACCTGATGCGCGTGAACCGCGCGAAGTTTCTTGCCGGTCGCGTGATGGCGCTCTGGATAATGGGCTCCCTCGTGGTGCTCTCCCTGGTGCGCCCGGCATTCAGCGCCAGTCCTGCGCTCATGAACGTCAAGGCGCTGGAGTTCAACATCGACGGGTGGTATCTCTGGCCGTTCGTTCTCACAAACCGGCTGAGCGGCGGATTACTCTGGTCGGTCTTCCTCGTAACAGGGATCGCGGCGCTCAGCGTGCCCTAGTGGATTGCGAAACGTCGGATCGAGCCGCAATGGAAGGGGCAGGTGGATTTACCACGCTGCATGGGTTGCACTCTCTGAGCACAGGATTGTCCGTTCAACGCCATCACCATGGCGCCGCGCGAAGACGGGAGGAAATTCACCGTTCAATCCGCCGTGAACCCCGACCTGTGCGTGAGCTGCGGCATCTGCACCGGTTCGTGTGATTCACAGGCGATTAACATGCCCGGACTGAATAGCCGTGAGGTGGAGAAACGGCTGCACGTCTGGATCGATTCGCAAAAGTCCCGCAGTTTGAAACCATTCGTGGCTTTTTGCTGTGCCGAGTCATCGAGTGCCGTGCTCCGCGCCGACGCCGACGGCAGCTCAGCCGAGTTGCCGGGCTACGTCGTACAAACGATTCCATGCGTTGGCTGGGTCAGCGCCGTGATTCTCGAACGAACGTTGCAGCGCGGCGCCGGCGGAGTGCTCGTCGTCGGCTGCGGTGAAGGGGACCCGGTGGCGCACGAGGGGATGAAATGGTTTGAACAACGCATGAGGGGCCGGCGGGAGCCGAGGTTCGATCCCGCCAAGGCCGATCCATCGCGCGTGCGGTTTGCGCAATTTGATCGCACGCGCCGCGCTGAGCTGTTGAAGGTAGCTCGAGAATTCCAGCAGCAATCGACGGCGATGCCCGGCAACATGCCGCGCAGGAGACTCTTGCAGATCGCCGCCGCCATCGCGCTGTGCATGGGCTTGATCACGGTGATCTTCGCACTCAGCAACCTGCCCTACCGAACCCCTCATTCGTCCCAACCGGAGTTGGTCGTCTCGTTCAACCACAGCGGCGCCATCTTAAACGCACGCAAACTGACTAAGGAAGAACTGGCCAAGCGCCTGCCCCACATGCGCGCCCAGGTTAACGTCACTCGCCAACGCACGCCGGTGCGCCTCCGCGTGCACGTGAACGGCCAGATTGTATTCGACCAATCCTTCCAGCCCAAGGGGCTCTCGAAGGACGGCCCGAGCATCGCCGTCGTGCGCCTGCCGGTGAGCCTCGGCCCGCACCCAGTGCGGGTCGAGTTGGCCGACACCGCCGACCCCAATGTGTGGACCAAGCAGTGGAGCGAAACGGTGAGCTTCGAGAGCAATCGAACCCGGGTGGTTTTGTTCGACACAAAGGCGGGGTTCTCGCCGCATTAGAGATCTCCATTTTCTTCATCCCCGGGGCGGATGGTTTTGGTTTATCCCGATTCGTATTCTCGAGGGGCTTGATCATTGGGCCGTTTTCCCGGCAGGCTTGGCTGAGTGCGCGACCACGCGGATCCAATACGTTGCTTTCACGATCTTCCGAACCTGGGAAATGCCTCGTCGGCAGTCGGGGGTTTTCCCGAAAGCCGCGCCTCGACACTCTTTGACGAGACCCGTGTTCTGCAGTCGGCGAAATCCGATTGATGCAGGACGACCCTCGCGGTTCCGCCGATCGACCTCTCTGACGATTTCAAAAGGTTCCTCATGAAAACTCAATCGACGCCATCACACTGGCTGAGTCTTGGCATCTTGTTCGGCTTGCTGCTGACGGTGGCGGCTCTGTCATTTTCGGCTGTTCTGTGGCCCGCGGCGTCTGTGTTTGCCAACGATGGTCCGTTTGGCAGAACGGCAAGCGCTTGTGTGCGGATTCCGGAAGCGTTTATGCGGATATGGTCGGATCTGAATTGGCTCGGGAATTTTGGGGGCAATCTTCTGCCGAATTTCACCTTTCTCTTCTTCTGGCTCTTTGGCCCGGTGGGGTTCAGCCGCTATTACGCGCCGGCCACCTTGGTTTTTCTGGGATTCGCCTTCTGGTTTCTGGGACGGCGCCTGGGCTTCCGCCCCGCTGCGTGTGTGCTCGTTGGGCTCGCTGCTTCCCTCAACTCCGACTACTTCAGCTACGCAGCCTGGGGATTGGGCACACTCCCGTTGTGCATCGCAATGGCAGCCCTCGCCATGGGCACGGTGGCGTCCTCCGTTCGGCCCGACTGGGCTCGATGGCCGTTGGCGGGGGTGTTTGTGGGGCTGGCGATCATGGAGGGTTTTGACAACGGCGCCATCTTTAGCGTGTTCGTCGCCGCCTTCGCCGTGTGGTGGACCGTCGTCCGGCTGGGGACCTCTGCAAAAGCTTGGAGTCTTGGGTTCGCAGGGACCGCGGTTATCGCCATCGCGGCGGCCCTGACCGCGGCCAACATCCTGGTAACGCTTATACAGACTCAGATTACGGGGGTTGTCGGAACCAAACAGGATGCGGAATCGAAGGCGGACCGGTGGAGCTTTGCCACCAGCTGGAGTTTTCCCAAGAAGGAGGTCGTGCGCTTCCTGATTCCCGGCATCATGGGGTACCGGATGGATACTGCCGATGGGGGTGCCTACTGGGGGGAAGTGGGGCCTACCGGTACGGCCCAGGGGAGGCACAATGGCAACGGGCAGTATCCCGGAGTGCTGTTGTTGATGGTCGCCGCCTGGGCGGTCGCCCGTGCCGCGGCTTCGGGCGGTCGGCAGCCGTTTTCTGGGGCGGAGCGAAAAATGATCGCCTTTTTCGCAATCGCGGGGCTTTGGGGTCTCCTGCTTGGATTTGGGCGGTTCGCGCCATTTTACCAGGTCGTTTTTCATCTCCCCTATTTTTCAACGATCCGGATTCCGGCAAAATTTATCCATGTGACCCAATTCTGCCTGCTCGTGCTCTTTGGATTCGGACTGGATGGAATGATCCGACTCTATGCGAAGGAGGGTAAGCGGATCGCGGGGGGGCTCTGGAACCAAGTGCAAACGGGGTGGGGGGGAGCCTCCGACTTTGAGCGACACTGGATGTTTGGAGTGGGACTGTTCGGGGTGCTGGGAGTGGCCGGAGCGATGACATTTACCGGAAGCAAAACGCAACTTGCCGAATATTTGGGAACGCTTCCATACCAGGGAGTCCCGTCGACCGCCGGGTTCGCAATTCGGGAAGTCTGGTTATTCGTACTCATTCTCGCCGTCAGCATTGCGGCTCTGGTACTGGTACAGTCGGGATGGTTTGTGGGTGCGGGCGGCTCTACGCTGTGTGGGTTGCTGGGACTTATTTTGGTGATCGACCTGCTTCGGGCCGTAAGCCCCTGGGTGGTCACGTATAATCGAGAACGCCGATATCAGACGAATCCCGTGCTGGACGTCTTGCGGCAGAAACCCTGGGAACACCGAGTTTCGGGCTTTATCGATCCGCACCGCGGCATGCCACTGGCCGGTGGAGCGCCGGACGATCCCTGGATCCCACTTCATTACCTTTGGGTTGAACAGCTATTTCCGTTCTTCAACATACAGACCCTGGACATCAGCCAGATGCCACGCGAACCGGAGTTGGATGCGGCCTATTTCAAGAATTTCCGCCCGGCCAGCGCCGCACAGCTTTCGCTCGCCGGCCGCCTTTGGGAATTGACCAACACCCGGTACATTCTGGCGACACGGGGTACGGCCGACCAGCTGAACCAAGCGTTTGACCCTGGCCGTCGCCGCTTTCGGGAAGTTCTGGCGTTCAGCGCCGCTTCCAAGCCGGGCCGTGCCGAACCGAAGGCATCCATTCCTCTTGAACAGTTTTACGATGACATCACGGTTGTGGCGGCGACCAACGGCCCCTACGCACTGTTTGAGTTCTCCGGCGCCTTGCCACGAGTGATGATGCATTCCCGTGTCGAAGTACTCGCGGACGATGCGGCGGTTCTAAGTCGGCTTCGGGATTCAGCATTTGACCCGGCAGCAGCAGTGGTGTTGCCAGGGTCAAGCAGGCTGACGGCTCGAACAAATGGAACCACGGGAACGGCGGCGATCCGCAGCTACCGCTCCGATCGGTTGGTGATCTCCGCAGAGAGCCCTTCCCCTGGCGTCCTGCTATTGAACGATCGCTGGGATCCCAACTGGAATGTCACCGTCGACGGAAAACCCTCCAGGCTGCTGCGGGCAAACCATTTGATGCGCGGTGTGGAAGTGCCTGCCGGAAGCCACGAGGTGATCTTCGAACTCCACCCGCCCTTAACGTCCCTTTGGATCAGTCTTTCGGCGTTGTTCGCCGCCCTAGCCTTGTTTGGGATCGTTTCTGTCAATGCACACCGAGACAGAACTGGACAGTCTGCGAAGCTCGCATAGGAACCTGATGGGGGCGGAGATACGGTTGGATCCGAGCAAAAACTGCGTGTGGTCGCCGCAATAAGTGGTTGAACTTTCTCAACTGACATCTTGGCGGATGGCCAAACCTTGAGCCATACTGGGGGTGTAGTTAGGCTGCGGCGGCGGGTAATGACGGGTTGACCGAGCGGTCGACAGGTTCATCGCCGGGTTCGCTGCGTCGGCCGGAATCCTTATTTTTGTATGTCTTCAAGTGTTTCCTCAATGGGGCGGGCGCGTTCCATATTGATCTCGCTCGTACGGTGGTTCGACTCCGATTTCGGCGCCGCGGACCCGACCGCGCTTCGAAACAAGCCCGATCGCGTCGAATGGCTCCGCACGCTTCCTTTTGTCGTTCTGCATCTGGG
The DNA here is from genome assembly GCA_009695205.1 of Pedosphaera sp. Lineage (GTDB taxonomy): Bacteria > Verrucomicrobiota > Verrucomicrobiia > Limisphaerales > UBA9464 > SIBK01. The sequence goes on from SIBK01000009.1 coordinate 36,680, forward strand.
ATGCCTCGGAGTGATCTGGACGGGATGGAGTTGGACCGCTGTCGGGTTGGCTGTTTCTTTGTATTTCGCGCGAATGTTTGCCATAACCGGTTTTTACCACCGGTACTTTTCCCACCGCACATTTTCAACGTCGAGGGCTGGACAATTCCTTCTCGCGTTCTGGGGAGCTGCCTGTGTGCAGCGCGGAGCCCTCTGGTGGGCGTACACCCATCGCCATCACCATCAACATTCGGACGAGGAACACGACAAACATTCACCCCGGCAACACGGTTTCCTCTGGGCGCACATCGGATGGATTACCAGCGCGAAGAATTTTCCGACCGATTACTCGAAGGTGAAGGATCTCGCCCGGTTCCCGGAGTTGGTCTTTCTGAATCGATTTGACTCACTCGTGCCGACACTTCTGGCGATCATGCTCCTTTTGCTGGGCTGGGCGCTCCATGCGTGGCTTCCGGGGTTGGGAGTGACTGCCGGGCAGATGCTTGTCTGGGGCTTTTTCGTAAGCACCACGCTTCTGTTTCATGGAACATCTTGCATCAATTCGATGGCTCACGTATTCGGGCGGAAACGCTACGAAACCGGCGATGACAGCCGGAACAGTTTTCTGCTGTCGTTGATCACCCTCGGTGAGGGTTGGCACAACAATCACCACCACCACATGGGCTGCGTACGCCAGGGTTTCTATTGGTGGGAGATCGACATCACCTACTACCTCCTCAAGGTGATGTCCTGGACCGGGCTCATTTGGGACCTGCGACCCGTGCCCATCGCTGCCTACGATCCGACGCGGCAGTTACCGCGATCCTGACCTGGAACAAAATCTCTGAAACCGGTGGTTGGTTCGGAGGGTCACCTCTTGGAACCGAAAATTGAGAATCGCTGAATTGTCGCCCAAGGGGTTTGACGCTCGCCGGCGATTCACGCACTATTTTTAAAAATGAAGTTTCTCCCTGCATTCCTGGTGTCCGTGTCCCTGGCTCTTATTCAGGGATTGCACGCCGAGGAAGCGAGGCACCTTTCCCTGGATGAATGCATCCACGACGCATTAGCCCGCAACATGGACATCCGGATCAGCCGGTTTTCGCCACAATTCGGGCGGCTCGACTTGCGCGCGGCTTCCGCGGATTGGGATCCCCGTCTCAATACGAGCGCCTCGGAGAGTTTCAGCGCCTCAGCGGCTATTGCCATTCCCGGCCAACCCAATACGCGCGCCAGCGAAACCACAACCGAACACTACAATGTAGGCCTGAGTGGGCTGACGCCGGTCGGACTGACTTACAATCTGTTCGGTGACCTTTCGCGGACGGTCGGTTTCGAATCGTTTATTATTGACACCAACGGGACGACCATTTCGGCGCCTCCGTCCGTCCGGTACCGGCCATCCACCGGCGTGACGCTTGCGCAGCCACTCCTCAAGAATTTCTGGATTGATCCGACGCGCTACACGATTGCGGTCAGCAAGCTGGCTTTGAAGCAGGACGAGCAGGCAGTCCGTCAGCAGATTATTTTAACGGTTACCCAGGTAACGCTGGCTTATTACAATCTTATTTTCGCCCGGGAAACCATAAAGGTGCAGCAGAAAGCCCTGGAACTTGCCGAACGTTTGCTGATGGAAAACAAGAAGAAGGTCGAAGTCGGCGCCATGGCTCCTCTCGAAGCAAAGGAGGCGGAGGCGCGTGCCGCTGTCAGTCGGACCGATCTGCTGTCCGCACAGCAGCTGTCCGAGCAGGCTCAAAACTCGCTGAAAGAATTGATCGATGATGATTTTGCGAAGTTCGAAGCAATCCGGATAGAACCGACCGAGACGTTGATGGCCACTCCAGTTCTCTTAAGCCAACAGGATAGCTGGGCTCGGGGTTTGACACTCCGCCCTGACATTCTCCAATCGATCTCCAATCTGGAGCAGAAGAAGATCGCAGTTCGTTTCACCCGTAATCAGTTGTTTCCCCAGTTGGACCTGACCGGCAGTTACGGTCTGACGGCATTCGACCGTGGGCAATGGCTTGCGTACGACCAGATTGGGGCTCAACAGAACCCGAATTACAGTTATGGCGCCCGGCTCAGCATTCCGTTGAGCAACCGGGCCGCTCGTACCGCATATCAAAAGTCCAAATTGCAGCGCGAAGAACAGCTCCTGCGGCACAAGAGACTTGAACAACAGGTGATGGTTGAGATTGCGAATGTCGTGCAGTTCGCGCGGATTGCCTACGAAAAGTTAGACTCGACCAAGCAGGGGCGAATTTTTGCCGAAGACGCTCTGGCTGCGGAGCAGACGAAGTTGGAGAACGGCAAAAGCACGAACTTCCTCGTACTCGAAGCGCAACGGAAACTGACGGCGGCGCAATCCGCCGAAATCGAGGCGCTGACCGAATACAACAAGTCATTGGCCCGACTCTCTCAGGCGGAGGGCTACACGCTCGATCAACATAAGATCCAGGTGGAGTATCGGTAGCCAGTTTTTTGGAATTGATGGAACACGATTCAATCGAAAGCTGAGGCCATTTTGAGGGCGGCGATCTAGCCGGTTGGGTTGCGGATCGGGGGGATAGACAGACCCGTCAAACGACCCCGGATTTATGCAATTGCTTTCATTGGTGGGGGGAAAGCGCTTCGTAACCGTCCTGTTGAGAGTCAAAACCGCTCTCCGGGTCGCCCTCGGAATGTAAAATCGGCCCCTTCGCTCCGCGCCACGGCGAGGGTTGCGACCCCATTGCCGATGAGGTTGGTGATGGACCGCGCCTCCGACATAAAACGATCGACGCCAATCAAGAGTGCCAGTCCCTCCACGGGCACCAACTTAACGGCCAGCAGCGTCGACGCCAGAGTTACGAAACCACTCCCGGTCACGCCCGCTGCTCCCTTGCTGGTGACCATCAAAATAGTGATCAATGCAACAATCTGACCTGGCTCCAGATGAACCCGATACACCTGCACCAGAAACATTACCGCCATGGAGAGATAAAGTGTGGTGCCATCGAGATTGAACGAATAACCCGCAGGAACGACCAAGCCAACGACCCGGGGTGGGCACCCGAACCGTTCCAACTTATTCATCAATTGTGGGAGAGCAGCCTCGCTGGAGGACGTTCCCAGCACGATCAGGATTTCTTCACGTATCAGCCGAAAGTAATCGAAGATCCGGACGCCACACCAACGAAGGACCAGCCCCAGCACGCCAAAGATGAAGAGTCCCATGGTCAGATACACCGCCAACATCAGTCGACCTAGGGGCAGCAGGCTGCTGAGGCCGAATTTTCCCACGGTGAACGCCATGCCACCAAACGCTCCCAAAGGTGCCACTCCCGTGACCCAGCTCAAGCCTCGGAAGACCCAACGGCTGGCATGTTCCAGGGGTTTGACGATTCGCATCCGGTCACGCATCCGCCCCAGGACAATCCCAAACAGGAGCGACACCCCCAGCACTTGAAGTGTCGGGTTCTTCCAAAAGAATCCGCGCCAAGTGAAATTCTGTGCCCCCGTCGCGTACGCGCTCACATCCGTCCCCGGCGAGATTTCCCCCGAAATCCCCGCACCCGGGCGCACGAGCTCGGCCACCAAAATTCCGATGAGCAACGCGATCGTAGTAATCACTTCGAAATACACCAGTGCCTTTAACCCGATGCGCCCGGCCTGCCTAAGATTCCCCGCCCCGGCCACTCCAAGGCTCACCGTGCAGAAAATGATCGGAATCACGAACCATTTGATTACGGTGACAAAGATGTCTGCGAGGACCTTGCAATGAACGGCAGCTTTCGGCCAGACCGCGCCCACCAAGACGCCCAGGCCGATCGCTACAAGGACCTGCACGCTTAGGTTGGAGGCAATTCGTTTCATATTCACAACGGCGCACGATGCGGCATCCGCAGGCCGAAAATGAGATCGCGTTCGGGCAAACTGAAATGAACGAAGTGAGAAGTGTAAAAACAAAAGCCCTTACATGAGCACGTCACAAAGTTGTCCCACCTGCGGCTCCCCGCAATTTGTAAGCGGTACGACCGGCAGGCTTATCCTCGGAAGCTTCGGCGAACGGCCGCGCTCGCCCCACACGATTTTCAGCGACTAAGGATTCGCGCCGACACCCTTCAGGCTGTAAATTCTGATTCGAACCACTACGATGTCGAAGAATGTTTACCCGTTGATTTCACGGATCCTGCTCGCCGCGGGGCTTGCCGTCGGCGCGGGCTCGGTGACCCGCGCTGCGGAGGCTCCTTCTGCCGGCAGGGTAAACTTTAACCGCGACGTCCGCCCCATCCTCTCTGACACCTGCTTCCAATGTCACGGGCCGGACGAGCAGAAGCGCAAAAGCGGCTTGCGGCTCGACATCAAGGATCAGGTCTTCAAACCAGCCAAATCCGGGAAGATTCCGATCGTTTCGGCGAAACCCGATTCGAGCGAACTCGTGAGTCGAATCGTCAATGCCGATCCGGACGAGGTGATGCCGCCGCCGAAGAGCACCAAGAAGCTCAAACCGGAGCAGATTGAAACCCTCAAGCGTTGGATCGCACAGGGCGCCGAGTACCAGGACAACTGGGCCTTCATCAAACCAGAACGCCCCGCGATACCCGCCGTGCACATGCCCGGCGCCCGCGTCGTGAATCCAATCGATAACTTTATCCTGCGCCGGCTCGATAAAGAGGGCCTCAAACAATCACCCGAAGCACTGACGGAAACGCTGCTTCGCCGGGTCTCGCTCGATCTGACAGGCATCCCTCCCACGCCGGAAGAGTTGGACGCATTTCTCGCGGAAAAGTCCCCCGATGCTTACGAAAAGTTCGTGGACCGCCTGCTAGTATCGCCGCGCTACGGTGAACGAATGGCCGCGCAGTGGCTCGATTTCGCCCGCTACGCAGATAGCAACGGTTTCCAGGCGGATGGGTCACGGCAAATGTGGCACTGGCGCGACTGGGTGATCGAGGCCTTCAATCGAAACCTTCCCTTCGATAAATTTACGATCGATCAGCTCGCCGGCGACCTCCTCCCGAACGCGACTCCCGACCAGATCATTGCGACAGGCTTTAATCGAAACAATCGGCTCAACGGCGAAGGGGGACGAATCGTCGAGGAGTGGTTCGCGGAAACCGTCATTGATCGCATCGAGACCACAGGCCAGACGTGGCTCGGGCTCACCCTCGGCTGCTGCCGTTGCCATGATCACAAGTTCGATCCGGTGACCCAGAAGGAATTCTACCAAATCTTCGCGTTCTTCAACTCCTGCAACGAGAGCGGAGTCCTTGAGAGCGACGGCATGAACACCAAGCCTGTCCTCCCTCTTCCGTCGCCCGAACAAGAGGCCGAAATGGCAACACTCGACGAGGCGATCAAGGTGGCCACCGCCCGCGTTACCGAGGCTGCCAAGGAACTGCCTCAACTGCAAGTCCAGTGGGAAGCAACGTTTCGCGAGCAGCTAAAGCCGGGAACCGTGACGTGGGCTCCGCTCGCGCCGACCGCGGTGAAGAGCGAAGGCGGGGCAAACTTCTCCAAGCAAGTGGACGGTTCATGGCTCGCGAGTGGGACGAATCCGGATAACGATACTTACGTCGTCACCGCACCTCTCGCAGCCGGAACTTTGAGCGGCGTGCTCATCGACGTCTTCCCCGATCCTTCACTTCCGAACCAGAGCCTCGGCCGTTATTCCAACGGCAACTTCGTCCTCACCAGCATCCACGCAGAAATAAATGCGCCCGGCCTTGCGCAACCCCTCGTCGCCGACTTCACCCGTGCTGAGGCATCCTACGAACAGAAGGACTATGAGGTCAAACTGATCATCCGTGAGAAGTCAAAGCGGGAAAAAGGATCCAAGAGCCCGAAGGGGTGGGCCGTGGACGGCAATGACCCGGCAAAGCGACTCCCTCGACAGGCGCTCTTCGTCGCCGGAACGCCGCTCACCGTGCCGGCGAATGCCGTGTTAACCGTCGTACTCAAGCACGGCGCGATCGCCGGCCATAATATCGGCCGATTCCGCCTGAGCACCACTTTCCTGCCACCCGCCGTTGTGAATCTCGAGGGGGGCAAGGTGCCGGAAGAGATCCGGATCTCGATCGGAACCCCGTCGAAGGACCGCACGGACGAACAGCGAAACGCACTTGTGAAGTTTTTCCGGGAAAACGCGGATAACCCCGCGAAGCATGCCGAGACGGCGCTCGCTGCCGCGCGGAAGAAGGCCGATGACCTCCGATCGAGCCTGCCCACCACCATGATCATGGAAGAGCTTCCGAAGCCACGCGAGGCGCACGTGCTGATTCGCGGTGAGTATGACAAGCCCGGCGAAAAGGTCGGACGCGGACTTCCCGCATCCCTCCCGCCTCTGCCCGCCGGCGCTCCCCTCAACCGCCTCGGCCTGGCGCAATGGCTTGTCTCTGGCAAACACCCGCTCACCGCCCGAGTTTGGGTGAATCGCGCGTGGGAGAAATTCTTCGGGATCGGCATCGTGCGCACCACGGAGAACCTCGGCTCACAGGCGGAATGGCCGAGCCATCCTGAGCTTCTCGACTGGCTTGCCACGGAGTTTGTGCGCCTGGGTTGGAATATGAAGGAGATGCAGAAGCTCATCGTCATGAGCGCGACGTACCGACAGTCGTCGAAAGTCACAACGGACCTCACAGAAAAAGACCCGGAGAATCGCCTCCTCGCTCGCGGGCCGCGGTTCCGTCTCACGGCCGAACTCCTCCGCGACCAGGCTCTGGCCCTGAGCGGACTTTTCGTCGAAAAGACCGGAGGGCCCAGCGTCCGCCCTTATATGCCGGCCGGAGTGTGGGACGAGACAAGCGTCTACGGTGATCTGCGCAATTATAAGGCCGATTCGGGCGAAGGGCTCTATCGTCGCACTCTCTATACCATCTGGAAGCGCACATCCGCGCCGCCAACGATGCTACTCTTTGATTCGCCGACCCGGGAGATTTGCACGGTCAAGCGTACGCGGTCCAATACGCCGCTACAGGCGCTTGCGCTGCTCAACGAAGCCACGTACGTCGAAGCCGCTCGGAAGCTCGCCGAACGAATGATCGCCGTAGGCGGCCCAACTCCCGCCGACCGCATCGCGTGGGCCTTTCGCCGGGTGACTGCTCGCAAACCCGACACGGAGGAAATCAAGACGCTTTCCGCCGGCCTGACCAAACGACTCACGCTATACCGGCAGAGCCCCGATGCCGCGAAAAAACTAATCGCCGTTGGCGCAATCCAATCGGGACCGGAATTCGATCCGGCAGAGCTGGCTGCCTACACCCTCACAGCTAACGTCCTCCTCAACCTGGACGAAACCGTCACACGCGAGTGATCCATGAACTGCAACGACCCTCTTTTTCTCAGCCTTGACCGCGAGAGCCGGCAGGCGGTCACGCGCCGCACCTTCCTGCAACGGTCCGCATCGGGCATCGGGCTCGCCGCGCTCGGCTCCTTGCTGAGCGGATCCGCCGCTGCCGAAGCCGTGCAAGGACGGTCAAATGCCGAGGTCGGACTGCCTGGTTTCCCGAACTCAACCCCCAAGGCGAAACGAATCATCTACCTCTTCCAGTCGGGCGCTCCGTCACAGATGGATCTCTTCGACCCCAAACCATTCCTCGCAAACCGCCGCGCTGAAAACCTCCCGAACTCGATTCGCCAGGGACAGAGGCTTACGACGATGACTTCGGGACAGACAACCTTCCCGGTCGCGCCGAGCATTTTCAAGTTTGACCAGCATGGGAAGAGCGGCGCGTGGTTGAGTGAACTAATGCCGAACATGGCGAAGGTCGCCGACGACCTCTGCATCGTGCGATCGGTGTTCACCGAGGCGATCAACCATGATCCCGCCATCACGTTCATCCAGACCGGCTCCCAGCTTCCCGGTCGACCCAGCATCGGCTCATGGCTCAGCTACGGTCTCGGGAGTGAAAACAAGGACCTTCCTGCCTATGTCGTTCTCACCTCCTTTGGCACGGGGCGCCGGGATGACCAACCGCTCTATGATCGCCTCTGGGGCTCCGGCTTTCTCCCCTCCAAGCATCAAGGCGTCAAGTTTCGCAATAGCGGCGATCCCGTTCTTTATCTATCAAATCCCCCCGGCGTGGACTCCGGAACACGCCGGGAGACGTTGGACGAAATTAGCGCGCTCAATCGCCGTCACTTCGATGTCCTCGGTGATCCCGAGATTTCGACCCGTATTTCACAATACGAAATGGCTTTTCGAATGCAATCGAGCGTGCCGGATCTCACGGACATCTCAAAGGAGCCCCAAAGCGTTCTGGATCTCTACGGTCCTGAAGTCAGAAAGCCCGGAACCTACGCGGCAAACTGCCTGCTGGCACGCCGGCTCGCACAGCGCGACGTCCGATTCATTCAACTTTTTCACATGGGCTGGGATCACCATGGTGGCCTGCCCAAAGCTATCAAGGGCCAGTGCAGCGATACCGATCAACCCACCGCGGGTCTCATCCAAGACCTCAAACAGCTCGGTCTACTTGAGGACACGCTCCTCGTCTGGGGCGGAGAGTTCGGCCGCACCATTTACTCGCAAGGCACCCTCACCCAGGACGACTACGGACGCGATCATCACCCGCGCTGTTTTACCATCCTTCTTGCAGGCGCCGGTGTCAAAGCAGGCACGACCTTCGGGGAAACGGACGATTACTGTTATAACATCGTCCGCGATCCAGTCCACGTTCACGACCTAAACGCGACCGTGCTCCATCTCCTCGGCATCGAACACACCCGGCTTACGTTTCGATTTCAAGGACGCGACTTCCGGCTAACGGACATTCACGGCGCCCGAGTCGAGGGTCTGCTCGCGTGACACGCTACGCGCGAACTTCCCCCCTGCGGGAGCCTTCCCTGCAGTAGTGTGTTGCGTTGCCCTGAGGTGGGCTCCGAGATCAATTTCCGCACAGGGATCCGTGGGAGTGCAAAGCAATCGCAGAAGCGAATAAAGCCCTTGCCTTGAAGTGATTTGACAGGTCGTAACTTATGAACACATCGACCCTGTGTGCTACACCTGCCCGCGTATCGGGACTCTGAATTGGCGCCCACGATCAAGGACGTGTTGTAACATGCGAGGTACCTGAACCGCGTGTATTTCGGCATCTGCAGACAATACCATGCGGAGAATGGCTTTAACATATTGAGTGAATTTAAAGAGACTTCCAGGTTCAAGATAATCGATGTGTTATATACGGATTCACAGAATTTGGCGTGGGCCAGGGCTCAAATCAATGAAACGCTATTGTCGGATGAGGATTATATATTTTAATTGGACTCTCACCATCGCTTTGATAAAGACTGGGTCGTGACTTTAATTGGAATGCATCAACAATTGGAACGGAAGGCCTACAAGCTGCTTATATCGGCATACCTACCATCGTATACACCGTTAAATGACCCGGAAGGTAGAGCCGTGCGCCATGGCAGCAGCAATTCGCCTGCTTTTATTCCTATGAAACAATCTATATAACGCCTGCAACATTGATTGACTGGGAAACACTTACCGAACCCGTTCCGTCCAGATTTTTATCGGGTCACTTCTGCTTTGCCAGGAGTAAATGGGCAAGAACCATAAGACATGATCCTGACATTTATTTCAGCCGTGAGGAAATTAATCTGACTGTTAGATCATTTACTCACGAGTATGACATGTTTCATCCACATAGGTTGGTTGCATGACATTCAACGATGAGAAAGGAAAGGAGTGAAATGTTAAAATGGGACGATGACGCAAGGAGGGGCATCCAATGGTGGGTCAAGCAGGATTACGTCCGAAAGAAAATTAGAACTTCGTTTAAAACAGAATCCAACCCCGGGATAGACTTCCGTGAGCATGATTTGGGCACGGTAAGGGCATTCGCTGATTATGAAGCCTATGCAGGAGTTAACTTTAAGGAGAGCGCCGTCCAACAATATACCCTGGATAACCACTATCCACCCAATCCGAGTGACAGCCCCGGGTTCAAATCATATTATTGTTTTGTGTCAATAGAAAGGAGGAAACTGCCGGGAGATGATTATAAATCGATCGATATTTTTTTTCTTGATCCGGATGGAATCGAAGTATTTTGCAGAACGTTTCAAGAAATGGACTTGCAGCAATTTGTAGAAGGAAGCGGGCCTCTTTAGTATGAGGAATATTTTCCGCATAACACCAAGGCGCCGGTTAGATTGGTGGCTTTGGCGTACGGTGACGCAAGGGGAAAGGCGGATAAAGTCGAACAGGGCATTTCAGCCGATGGCGAGATGGAGTTAGATCTATAGAAAGGTCGTTGACGCGCCTTTACCCCCATTTTTCAACAGCCCGCACCTACGCAATCCGCATCGTCAGTCCACCGTCGATCGTGAATGTCTCGCCCGTAAGATAGTCATTCTTCACCAGTTCGAGAATGACACTCGCCACCTGCTCCGGCGTGCCTTCGCGATGCAACGGGATGCGCTGGTCGAGGTTCAACGCGCGCTGCGCGGCTGTCATCGTGGCGTGAAAATCCGTCCGCACCACCCCCGGTGCGACACAGTTCACACGAATGTTGTCGTCGGCAAACTCCCGCGCCAGCGCCCGGGTGAACTGCGGGATCGCCCCCTTTGCCACCTGATACGCAACGTTGGTGACCACGCCGCGGATGCCCGCGGTGGAGGAGATCAATACGATGGCGCCTTCGCGCTTCAGTTTCAGGTGCGGGATGACCGCCCTGCAAAGATAAAAGATCGCGTGCACATGGGTGTCGAAGGCCCCGTGCCACTGCTCAGGCGTGATTTCGAACAGTTTCCCATTCACTGGGCCGCCGGCGGAATGCACCAGCACATCGACGCCGCCAAACTTGGCCAACGTCTCCGCTACGAGCCGCGTCGCCTCGGCGTGTATCGCGCAATCTGCGAGAATCAGTTCGCAGCGCCGGCCCAGCGCCTCGATGCCGTGCTTCACCGACAGCGCACCAGCATCGTTGCGGCGACCGTTGATGACGACATCGGCACCTGCTTGCGCGAGCGCCAGGGCCGTGGCGGCGCCTATGCCTTTGGTGCCACCCGTGACGAGAGCGATCTTACCTTCGAGTTTCATGAGTGCCGATAGGGTGGCAGCAGTCGCGCCAAAATTAAAGTATCATCCTTTGCCCTCCCCATCCGATGCCGGGAGAGAACTCACCGAGCTCAAAGTTTGCGCTGTTGAATTACAACCCATTGCCGGAATGAGGTTTGCGCGGACTCCTGTCCGCAACTACGGGGCAACGGTTCTTGAGTGGCGAAGTTCTCTGAAAATGGACGCGAGTTGAGATCATCAACCGCTGCTGGGATGAGATTTGCGCGGACCCCGTCCGCGACTACGGGGCAACGGTTCGGGGGTCGGTTTCGATCACATTAGGAAATCCAGGTTGGAGGCCCACCCGCTGCCGAAATCGGCGAGGTTACCAAACACGGACGTCAGTTCGGCATCCGGAACACCCATCCATTTGGCAAGGGCCGCGCCGAATTGCTCCGTCGAAGTCGTCGGAATGATCGCACTTCGGTTGCCGCTGTCGTCGTCGCCGCCGAGCGCAAGGCTTGGGAAGGTGCCATAGACGTGGCTACCCTTAACCGCGCCGCCCATCAAGAGGAGGTGGCTGTCCCAACCGTGATCGCAGCCTGAACCGCTCGGTTGCAAGGGTCTTCCGAAGTCAGAGAAGGTGAAACTCGTCACGCCGTCCGCGACACCTAGTTCTTCATCCGTTGTCTTATAGAAAGCGGCCATCGCCTCGGCCACATCCTTGAGTAGATCCCAGTGCTGCCAACTTTGCGAACTGTAGATATCAAAGCCGCCGAGCGTGCAGAAGAATACCTGCCGCCGAATACCCGTTACCCCCCGCATCTTGATGATCTTCGCCACCTGCTGGAGCTGGTCGCTGAGGCTGCCGCCAGGGAAAGGCGTCGTAATGGTGGCCGAACCTCCCCGCAGCAGCGCGTTCAAGTCGAGCGCGTCCTTGCGGACCGTGTTCGCTGCCTGCACGAGAGCCAGTCCACTATCGAATTCCAGCACCTGTTGGAGGCCGGTTTTGCGGGCGAGCGCAGCTGAGGCCGGCCACAGGCTCATACCGCTCACGTCGAGATCGAACCCAGGCAGCAGGCTGGCTGATTGAACGATGTTACCTGTGCAAAACAGCGCCGCGCCGTTCGTGGAAATCGCAGCTGGAAAGGTGGAGCTCCGTTCATCAAGTGCAGGGCATCCGCCGCGCGTGCGCCCCAACCCGTGCCGCCCGAGCTCGAGGGAACGCCCGTTTGCATCTGCTGGATCTGGTCCGAGTGCGAGAAGAGGTTCGTGGGCACCGGCACGCTATTCCCAGGAATTGCGTGCGCGTGATCGGCTTCACCAACATGCCGACGTTGCCGAGGACAGCGAGTTTGCTCTGAGCCCAAAGGGAATGTACTGCCGTCAGACCGGGATTCAGTCCGTACGGAATGGCGTTCAGCGTTTCGACGGGCAGGAGAGCGCCGTTGCCATCGGGCAATGTGAGCGAGGCACGGCCGGCCTTGTAGGCGTTAAACTCAGACTGCGTGAGCGGAACGATGGTATTGTGGCCGTCGTTGCCGCCAACGAGAAAGATGCAGACGAGCGCCTTGTAGTCGGGCGGAGTGCTCTGCGCGAGGGCGTTCATCCAGCCGAAGCGGGATAGGCGGGTGGTGGCACCGAGGCCGCGAAGCATACTGCGCCGGCTCAAACGGAAATGGATCATGATGAGGGTCTTTCTAAGTTGAAGTGGAAGTGGAGCCGATTAGTGCTGGACGGCGTATTGACCGCTCAAGGCGGTGAGATAGAGGATGGTTTCGATGCGGGTCGTGACGTCATACCCGGGCGCCGCTGCATCGATGAGAACTTGCTTCATCCCGGCTGGCATACGTCCGTAAAGCAGGCGTTGGTTTACGAGTTCCACAAGTTCGGGCATGTCGTTGCCGAGGGCCTGGAAGGGAGACAGATCGATTGTGAAGTCGCTCCCAGGATTGCCGAGGATGTAGTGGAACAGATTGCCGCGAAGCGTCCCTTCGGTGGGCGAATATATCTGGAATTCCGGTCCGAACAACGGGCTCTTCGGGACGCGGTAGAGTGGCGAGAACCAACTGAACACGGACAACGGATTGAGTGGAGACTGCGCCATGTAGCTATAGAGATAGGTCAGTTGCTCCGATATGCTAAACTGTCCGTTCAACGCCCGCAGGAAGCCGGAGATATGAAGAATCGGCTCCTTGAGACGGCCAGAATTCACGGTCGGCGTATCGTTGCGTGCCTCGACGTCCGTGAGGATCGCAGTGACAACGGCTTGCAGGTTCCCACTGGTGCTACTAAAATCTGAGCCACCCGTTGTACGAACCCGGGGCTAGGATTGCTCATCACGAGGCTGCGAATCAGCCGCGCGGCAATAAATGGCGCGGTGTTGGGGTGATTCATCACAATGTCCAGAAAGCTTTCCAAATCCTGCTCGACGGACTGCCCGGCGGGAACCGTGACTCCGAGTATCGTCTTGGCCACCGTGGAATGGTTTTCCGGCCGTGTTTCCATTGGCGGACCGTGGTATTCGTTGTTGTGACTGCGAGGCGTGGCGCCCGGAGCGGTTGCGTAAGTCCAACCAGTGAGGGCGAGCGCAACTTGAGCTACCGTATATTGATCGTAGGTCGGAATCGCAAAGCCGTTCGCATCGGTCAACAACGTTCCATCGGAGTTCAATCGCCAGAGGCCAATCGTGAAAAGCTGCATCGCCTCGCGGGGAAAATTCTCGTTTGCCCCCCTGATGCCGGGTTTGCTCGAGTTTGCCAAGTCTAGGAATTTGCCCATCGAGGAACTCCTCGCAACATCCCGCAACAAATCCTTGTAGTTTCCAAAGGCTTGCTGACTGAGGATGTTCATCCATGGAAGCATGGCGTCCGCGTAGATCTGCTTGTTGGTTGATATGACCACGATCTGGCTTAGGGCATATATGACCCGCTGGCGAAGCTGGTCGGGCGCAGCCGTATAGTTGTAGAGTGTCCACTTTTGCAGGGCGCCGACGGAATTGTCTGCGGGTGTCGGAATGACCGAGGCCGGAAGGGAAAACTGCTGCTGAAGATATCCGTCAATGCCCAACTGCTGCACCTCGGCGAGACTCGCCGTCGCCGGGCCAAAGCAGGACTGCTCCAGGAACCGCGCCGCGGCGAGCAGTCCGGCATAATCGATCGCAGGCGTCAGGGTAACCGTCGCATCGGCTGAAGAATTTGGGTCCGCGACTGTGGTTGCCCGCACCGTGACCGTGGACGAACCCGGCATCGCCACCGGAGTGACATAAATACCGCTGCTGCTGATCGTGCCATTGGCAGAACCACCGACCACGTGACCGCGGTGTTGGCACTGCCGGTGACCGTGGCGACAAATGCCTTGGTGTTGCCAATCCGCACGATGGCAGGAGTGGGTGCCACCGCTACGATCACCGGCGGCGGCAGTAGGGTCACTGTGGCGTTCGCGGACGTGAGTACATTCGCCACGGAAGTCGCCCGAACCGTCACGACCGCCACAGCTGGCAGGACGGCGGGAGCCGTGAAAACGCCGCCCGAGCTGATTGTGCCGTTGCCCGAACCGCCGATCACCGACCATGTCACGGCAGTGTTGGGGCTGCCGGTAACCGTGGCGGTGAATAACTTCGTGGTGCCGACCTGCACCGAAGCAACATTCGGCGTGACGGCAACCGTCACCGAAGGCGGTTGGGTGAGCGTCACCGTGGAATTAGCAAAAATCGACGAAATGGCGCCAGAAGTCGCGCAGACGGTGACCGTCGCCGAAGCCGACATCAAAGCGGGCGCGGTATATATGCCACCCGACGTTATTGAACCGTTGACCGAGCCGCCTACCACCGACCACGTCACCGCTGTGTTTGCATTGCCCGTGACGGTTGCCGTGAAAGCCCGTGAACTGCCGAGCTGTACTGTGGCGGTGGTGGGCGCAACCGCAACCGTCAGCGTCACTACGGTCACTGGCACAGAAACGCTGTTACCGGTAACCGCGCCCGGGCCCGGCTGACGCACGGTGAACAGGATCGTGCCGACGGCAGCAGCGTTTTCGGTGGCGACCAGTTTTGTTTTGGAAAAGTAAGTGGTCGGGAGATCCACGCCGTTCGCTTGCGCCTTCGAATCTGGCGCGAAGTTGTTGCCATTGAAACTTACGGAGTAATTGCCAACCTGCAGTGTCGAGGGTGAAACGCTCCAAAGCCACGAATACGGTCGAATTACGGTCAGGGTCGTCGTCTTGAATGAGGACGGGTAGGCCGTGCTCTGAGCCTTAATCGTCAGGCCACTGTTTGCTGGCGCCTTGGCGGGGGCCTGATACAGGCCGGCGGGACTGATCGTGCCGCAGGTGGCATCGCCGCCCAATTTGTTGTTCACCCACCATGTGATCGTGTTCGGTGTGATCGGCACGTAGGCGCCGAACTGCTTTGTTGTGCCGATTTCCACCGTACTATTCGCGGGCCAAACATCCATAGAGCCAGACACCTGCGCCCAGAGTGAGTTTCCTCCGAACGCGCAGATCGCGAGTGCCATCCACGCCAGCATCGACCGGAGCGGCTTCCGTCCGGAAAGGGGGTTGGTCATGGAACCGTGAGTCAGCGAAAAGAGGAAGTTCATAGGGCGACGAGAGATTCCGAAACGTGAGGACAAGGCAATGGGTTGTTCGACGGTTATTTCTTAGCCGATGAAGAATCCGTTTAACAATACTACTATTAGCGTAGCTACTATGTAGTAGTGCCTCAAAAAAAGAGGTAGTTGAGGCGTAGAGTGACTGCCGGATTGGAGCGATTGGAGGACACTAGAAGGCAGAGGGTGTCGCTCGTTAGTCGCTCGACCACCGGCTGCAGGCTTGCTACGCGGCGGGCTGCTAAGGCACTAATCTCGTCCAACATGATTCCCCGGCTGTTCAACGGCGTCCACGTCGTTCCCTGGATCCTCTCGTTGCTCAGTGCGTCAACCCAGTTGGAAGCCGCAGTGGCTGCGTCGCGCTTTGCCGGGGCGGGTCGATTGCGTCCGAACATTGTTTACATTCTCGCGGACGACCTGGGTTACGGCGATGTGCGCTGCCTCAATCCACAGGGGAAAATCGCCACACCCCATCTCGACCGCCTGGCGGCGGCCGGGATGATTTTCACCGATGCGCACTCGAGTTCGGCCGTCTGCACGCCGACTCGATATGGGCTGCTCACCGGCCGCTACAATTGGCGTTCCCGACTTAAGAGCGGCGTGTTGGGGGGGATGAGCCCGCCCTTGATTGAACCCGGACGGCTGACCGTGCCGGCGTTTCTCAAGCAGCAGGGCTATCGCACGGCCTGCATTGGCAAATGGCATCTCGGCTTCGACTGGCCGAGGAAGACAAACACACCACCGTTCACAGATGGCATTGAGAAGGGCGAAGACGGATGGCGCGTGGATTTTACCAGACCCATCGGCCGCGGACCGAACGCGTTTGGTTTCGATTATTTCTTCGGGCTCGCCGGATCGCTCGATATGATTCCGTACTCGTTCATCGAGAACGACCGCATTACAATTGTACCCGCGGTGGACAAGGCATTCCCGATGATGCTCGGGCGCACGAACGGCGCGACCCGCCGAGGACCTGGGGCCAAGGATTTCGAGGCAATCAACGTACTCCCTGCCTTGACACACCGGGCGACGACCTATATCGACGAACACTCCCACACAGCCGATAAGACTCCATTCTTTCTCTACATTCCACTCAATGCGCCGCATACGCCCATCGCACCGAGCAAGGAATGGCAGGGCAAAAGCGGATTGAATCCGTATGCAGACTTCGTCATGGAGACCGATGCCAGCGTCGGTGTATTGCTCGACGCGGTGGATCGGAACGGTCTGGCTGACAACACGCTCATTGTCTTTGCGAGCGACAACGGTTGCTCGCCGGAGGCGATGTTCGATGAACTGCTCCCCCGGGGTCACAACCCCAGCGCACAATTTCGCGGAACGAAGGCGGACATTTTCGACGGTGGGCATCGCGTGCCTTTCCTCGTCCGCTGGCCCGGCCGGGTTAAAGCCGGAACCACGAGTAACCAACTCATATGCCTCAACGACCTGTTCGCCACGTGCGCGGATTTCCTCGGAGTCAAGCTGCCCGACAACGCCGCCGAGGACAGCGTCAGCATTTTTCCGGCACTCGAAGGGCACGCTGAGCAGCCTTTGCACGAAGCCTTGGTCCATCATTCCATCAACGGCTCCTTCGCGATACGCCGGGGGCCGTGGAAGCTCGAACTCTGTTCCGACTCCGGCGGGTGGAGCTCTCCGAGACCCGGCAGCCCACCGGCAAGGGAATTGCCGACCGTGCAACTCTACGATCTGGCACAAGACCCAGGCGAAGCTAACAACGTCCATGCCGACCATCCCGAAATCGTCACGCGCATGACCCGCCTCTTGGAGCGATACGTGGCCGACGGCCGGAGCACCCCCGGTGCTCCTCAACCGAACACGACACCGGTGGAAATCCGGCGACCGGCCCAAAGAACCACGGCACGGGCCGTTTCCCCGAACATTCTCTTCGTCATTGCCGACCAGTGGCGTGCGCAGGCGTTTGGGTTCGCGGGCGATCCGAATGTGAAGACGCCGCATCTCGATCGCTTTGAGCGGGAGTGCGTGAACTTTTCCCAAGCCGTGGCGGGCATGCCCGTCTGTTCTCCAACCCGCGCGTCGCTTCTCACCGGCCAGCGCCCTCAGACCCACGGCGTGTTCCTCAACGACGTGCCGTTGAGCACCAATGCCGTGACACTACCCAAGGCGCTCAAGACTGCCGGCTACGACACTGGCTGCATTGGCAAGTGGCACATTGACGGCCACGGCAGCCGCTCTGCCTTTATCCCGCGTGAGCGGAGGCAGGGATTCGACTATTGGAAAGTCCTCGAATGCACCCACACCTATAATAACTCACCCTACTACGCCGACGGCCCGGACAAATTGAAGTGGGACGGCTACGACGCCATCGCCCAAACCCGAGACGCACAGAACCATCTTCGCGACCGTGCGGCCGGAGGGCGGCCATTTTTGCTTTGGCTCGCGTGGGGGCCACCGCACAACCCGTACGAGACCGCTCCAGAGAAATATCGGGCGCTCTATGATCCGGAGAAAATCCAACTTCACCCGAACGTGCCGTTGTCCAAGCGCGCACAGGCGCGACGCGAGTTGGCGGGGTATTATGCCCACTGCACGGCGCTCGACGATTGCTTCGCAGATTTGCTTCGAACCCTCGACGAGACTGGCCTGGCCACAAACACGATCGTGGTCTTCACGTCCGATCACGGTGACATGCTTGGGTCGCAGGATCAGCAGCGCAAGCAAAGGCCCTGGGACGAGTCCACACGCGTGCCGATGCTCTTTCGGTTGCCCGCTGCGCTGGGCATTAAACCGCAGCGCCTGGCGGCGGCGATCAACACCGAAGACGTCATGCCGACGCTCCTCAGTCTCTGCGGAACGCCGATCCCGAAATCCGTCGAAGGTCTCAATTTCACGGATGCCATGCGAGGTGGAGACGACCCTGCTGGTGGAGCCACCCTTGTCCGGTGCATTTCGCCGTTCGGTGAGTATTCGCGCCAGAGCGGCGGCCGGGAGTATCGGGCGTTACGTACCCCAAACCACACCTTCGTCCGCGACCTCAGGGGCCCCTGGCTCCTTTACGATAATGGAGTCGACCCCTATCAACTTAAGAATTTAGTCGGCCAATCGGAGCACTCAACGCTCCAGTCGGAGCTCGATGCGCGGCTCAACATGAAATTAGCTTCGCAAAACGACGAATTCCGTCCCGGAGCTGAATATATCCGGAAGTGGGGCTACACGGTGGACGCCGACGAAACAATTCCCTATGCTCCATGATGGCTAAGGACAACGCCTCTCGATGCATTGTAAATGCGGGCATTGCCCAGGGTCGACGTGTCGGATGTGACCGCTTCAATTTAACGAAAGGTTCACGCGGCTTTCACCCCGGTAGGCCGCGTCCACCGGCTTCGGTGCGACGAGAAAAAGCCGGTTGGCAGCGACCGGCCCGTTTTGGAGAAACCAGTCCTGAACCCACCGCTCACGAGTCGTCATCAATTCGCGAAACTCTTCGCGGGTCACCGGGATATTCCGGGTGAGAAGCTCCTCCATGAGTTCCGGCGTCGCCAACCCCAGCGCCTCCTGGTCGGCTTTGGTGAGACTTTTTTCGGCGGGCTTCTTGTGGCGGGTTCCGCTGAAGATGCCGGTCATTCGTGCGAGAAGAGGGCGTTTCGGCTGGGAAGCACTCTTGCTGGCTGCAAGAGGTTGCTGGTTGGTGGTGATGAGGGGCGGAAGATTGGTTTGGAGGATTGCAGCGATGTTGGTGCCAAACTGCTCAACGAAGGCGGCCCGCATGAGGCGGTCACGTTCCTCGGGGTTGGATCTGAAAATTTTCAAGGGAGACGGCTGGACGACCGCCTTTCGCGCTGAGTTCCTGAAGCCGCCTGGCCTTGAGTTGATCGCTCAGTTTTTGCTGCGCGAGAGCGGCACGATCCCGAATTGGGTCCACCGCGGCTTCGATCTCGAGGTTGAGCGACGGGCCCTTCGCCAACGCTGCGGTGAGTTTGCCGAGTTTGCCCACCTCACCGTCGACGAGGTTCGTGGCGCCGGGCTGGAACTCGATGAAGCTCAGTTCATCGCCCCCGCCGCCAACCAGCGAGCCGAGCAGCTTGAACGGCGAGGTGGCGGCCTTGATGATAATGTTTACAACGACCTTGAGGATGATGGGGCCGAGGCTGAATTTCGGATCATCCAGTCGCCCGCTCAGCGGCACATCGAGTTGGATGCGCCCCTCGCTGTCCTTGAGCAACGCCACGCCGAGTTTTAACGGCAGGCTCGTGGCGTCCGGGCTGGTGTTACGCTGCCCGAGCGTGAGTTGATCAATCTGAATTTTGTTTTCCGCCCGGAGCGCCTTTCCTTCGATGCGGTAATGGAGGCTAGAGCTTACCCGGCCCTTCTTCAGCGGAAACCCCCCAATATTTCTCCAAATAGCCGGTCAGCGAGGTGAGCTGCGTGTTCGCGTTCGTGATGGCGAGGTCCACAAACAGAGCGGCTGCAAAGGGATTCACGCGCCCCGTGACGGCGAAGGGCGACTGGACGTCCACTCGGCCATGCAGGTCCACATCGGCAGGGGAGCTTAAGTCAGAAGCAAGACCTTTGACAGTGCCGCTGAGTTCCTCAATGCCGAGCACGACGCGGGGTTGCACAGATTCGTCGGCAAAGGCCACGGAAGCTCGATCCAGGAACAACGTGCCCAACTTCATGGAAAACGGGTCGCTCAGGAAATTTGTCGCGCTCCCGCCCGCGAGCGGCGCAGCGGAATCGTTCGTTTGGAAGCGGACCTTGCCCGCCGTCGTCAACGCGCCGTTCACGATGCCGAGGGGCGCATCCCGATGTTGTTGGCGCGCGCAACTCGCACTGCCCACGATTTGCCGATTTTTCAACTTTGCCAACACGTAGGTGATGCTCGGAGCACAGCTGCGGAGCAGCGGCAGAGAGTAGCCCATGGCGGGAGCCATGGGACCGTATGCACGATAGGTCCAAGCCCCGCCAGGGGCGACAGAGAACGAGGACGGCAACCCGTTGCGCAAATCTCTGTCGCCCCTCCGGGGCTTGAGAGCGTGCGTGTCGAGACCCACGACTGGTGCCGTGGGCGACTTTCCGGCGTCGCTCCGCGCCTTAAGAATGCACGTGTGCCAACAACTTCAGAATGCGCCCGATGCCGAGCGAAACGAACGGCTCGACATACGGCTGCGCCGCGCGAAGGTCCAGATTGGTGACAGCGACATCGAGATCGGCAAAGAGTGGTTCGATCATCGCGGTGCCTTGTGCGGAGAAGGTGCCTGATTCGTTCAAGCGGAAAGCTATATTGGCGCGGATGGGTGTGTTGGTGACAGAACTCGCGCCTTTCAAGTTCAGCGCAACCTTGTCGAGCAGGAAGATGGCAGGCTTGGGCGGTATCAGGTCCTCGACTTTGAACGTATAATTGTCGAGCTGGATCTCATCGACGTTCAAAGTCCAGACCCAGGGCATAGGTTGAAGCGTTTGTCATCTTGCCTTCGGGCGACCCCGACGGCTCTAAATTGGATTTGATAGGCGCAGCAGCGTTTGTTCGCGAAACTGCCAGCAGACCCAGCAGGTTGATCGCACCGTCTTTATGGCGACGGATCACTACCGAGCCCCCATCGCCCTTGAACAAGCCCACCCGCCCCCGTCGATCCTCCAGGCTGACCTCAACCCGCTCGAAGCCGATCTCTGTGACACGGGTCACCGTCTCGGAGTTCTCCGGCAAGTTCACTTCAAGATCGGTGAGTTTCACGCCGAGATTGGTCACGCCCGCCAGCAGGCTGTTCATGCCCAGTGCAAACCGATAAGGCACACGAACCTCGACTTTCCCAGACAAAATCCTGCCTCGGAAAAAGTCCTCGGCGTACGGCAGGTATTTTTTAACATCCACGGTGCTGATCGTCACTTCGCCCGTGGAACGGATTGGGTTGATGGACACCGTGCCTTCTCCCGCAAAAACCTCCGCCACTTCGCTCAACATGCGGAAGGAATAGCGGGCATCGGAGTTTGTCCGGGTGGTAAAGTGTTTCAGGCTAACCTCGATCGGTTTCAATTCCATCTTGAACGGAGTGCGCCGCGTCAAGTCCTCGAAGGTCACCATCGCTTGTTCAATCGAAAAATCGTCCACCGAAACACTCAACGGGGGCAGCGCGGGAAGCGTGAGCAGGACGTCGATCAGGTTCAGGGTGCCGTTTTTCCGAACTCGTGAGACCAAGGCTGCTTCGGTCACTTCGACGCTCCCGAGGCGGATGGCGAGAGAGCGCAGGTCAAACTCGGCCCGCTGAACGTCGAGGCCGCGCAGTTGAGTAACGATTTCGGCCGAAGCCGGATCGAAGACCTGCAACTGAGCCACTTGGACCGCTCCGTTGGTGACGGTGAGGTCGAATCCGTTGGTACCCGCCGCGAAGCGATAGAAGAACTGCACGTCCGCCAGGCCATTCGTGATCAACGTGCTGGTGAACTCTTCGATATACGGCTAGTAACGGCTGAGTTTGACGCCCGTGACTTCGAGATGACCGGAGGACCGCAGCGGCTGGATCGAGAGATCGCCAGCCCAGGCGATGCTGCGTCCGGTGTCGCTTTCGGCACGAAACAAGTACGGGGTGTCCGAATTGAGGTGGGTGGTGAATTCGGTGAGATCAAAGTTGATGGGCCGATACTCGGTGCGGAAGACCGAACGGCGCGTGCGATCTTCCAAGGCGACGAACCCGTTGGTTATTTCAAGGCGGAAGATGTTGACGCGCGGGATGCTCGCCGGCCGGGAAGAACTCGGGAACGTATTCGCCTGGGCTTCCAACATGTTGGCGAAGTTCAGCCGACCGCCCTTCGACAAGATCACTTCGCCGAACGGTTTCACGATCCGAATTTCTTTAAATGTCCACGCCCAGCGGAAGAGCGACGAGGTCTGGAAGTTGACGTAAAGCTCGTCCCAGGAAGCGAACGGACGTCCATCCGGTTCGGTGAGGGACAACCCGCGCACGGTGAGGGACAACGTCCACGGATTCACCTTTACTTGCTGCACGGAGGTCTGGCGCTTTGTGATCGCTGGCAGGCGCCGCACCATCTGCGATTGGATGATCGGCGGCAGGACAAAGAATCCCAACAGCGAGTAGAGAACGAATGCGCACGCGCACCATTTCAGCGCTCTGCGCACGCGAAGAGGAAGTTGATTGAGGAGTTCTGGCTTCATAAAACGAACCGGGTGCCTCAAACAGTTCTATAATTGAACAGGAGATCGCAGAGGGAGCAGAGAGGCGGAAAACAGGCTAACTCTTTCATCTGAGATGGCAGCCACGAGGATCGTTTCGGTCAGTCCGGACGGTTTTCCAAACAACAAATGCATAAAGTTTGAACCGGTGGCAACGGAGAAATTCGTCTTCCCTCTCTGCTGCGGGTGCATCCAGAAGTTGTTGGTGAACGATTCTATAGCACTCACCTCGCGCGCTCCTTTCAGGGCGCACAGCGATTGCATGTGCAGCTTTTCGCCCCCGGCGAGCCGGTCGAAGCGCCGGGTCATAAAGTGGCGCCTCCCGTTTTCCTCCAGCAGCCGACATTCACTCATGGCGATGCCCGCCGCCTTCGCCATCAGGTTTCCGTTCATTCCGATGCGTCAGAACTTCGGACCCCAACCGGACCAGCGCATCCATCTCGATCTTCATCGCCTTGCGTGGCTTTGGCCCGAGCTCCGGTGCAAATTCGAGAGCGCCCATGCCTCGGGTGCCTGTGTAGCACAGCCGCTCCACCGTGCGCTTGGAAACGTTCGCCTGCCCGGCCAGTGCCGCCTGCGGCTTTCCGTTCGTCCAGCGTCTATTGCGCGACGTCCAGCGGATCGTATGCGGAGGCCGTGCCACCGCCCGCCATGACCTTGATTTGCGTCGCTCCGGCCCGGAGATTTTCCCGCGTAGAGGTCAGCACTTCATCTCGGCCATCGGCGATAGAACTGGACGACGGATCTGAACGCACAGTACAAGGAGGGAAGCGTACCAAAGTTCCCGTTCCTTTTTTCCATGAACGATACCCCTCGGAAGAGCGGCTTAGCCGTCACCAACTTGGTGCTTGGCATTCTTTCCGTGCTGGGATGCACGTTGTTCACCGGGATTCCGGCGATCATTTGCGGCATCATCGGACGCACGCGGGCTCGAAAGACTCCGGAAAGCTACGCCGGTGACGGCCTGGCGCTCGGCGGCATCATCACCGGAAGCATCGGTTCGGTGCTCGTGTATCGTATTCACGATACCGTTTCTTGCGGGAATGCTGTTGCCTGCGCTCACCCAGTCGAACGGAAGAGCGCAGCCGATTCAATGTGTGAACAACATGAAACAGATCCTTCTCGCCTCACGCATCTGGGCCACCGATAACCAGGACGTTTTCCTGTCGAATTTTCTCACGATGTCCAACGAACTATCCTCGCCGACAATTCTCACTTGCCCGTCCGAAACGACCCGGACACGCATGACGAATTGGTCGCAGTTCAGTCCGAACAATGTCACCTATATCTACTCAGGTGGAGGTCTTAAAGAAGACCTCTCGACCATGCAAAAAGTGATACTAACGTGCCCGATCCACGGCCACGTCGGCCTGGGCGACGGAAGTGTGCAACAGCGCGCAGGCGGCGGTGGACGAAACAGGAATCGGCCATGAACGGCAGCCCTCAAAGACCCGCACACCATGTTAAAGAATCCAGTCACGAAATATCGCCCGTTCCCACCGGTCCAGTTGCCCGCTCGCCAATGGCCAAACCGAGTGCTCAGCGCCGCACCCATCTGGTGCAGCGTCGATCTCCGTGATGGCAACCAGGCGCTCGCCGTGCCCATGAATATCGCCCAGAAGCTGGAGCTGTTTCAGACACTCGTGCAATGCGGTTTCAAGGAAATCGAAGTGGGCTTTCCATCCGCCTCGAACACCGAGTTCGCTTTCAACCGGTTGCTCATCGAGAAGGGCCACATTCCCGAGGATGTTACGATCCAATGCCTCGTGCAAGCCCGCGAGGATCTGATCGAGAAAACCGTCCAATCATTGATCGGTGCGAAAAACGTCATCATCCATCTCTATAATTCCACCTCGCCCGCCCAACGCCGCGTCGTGTTCGGCAAGACCCAGGACGAGATCAAGGCCATCGCGGTGCAAGGTGCGAAGTGGATTCACGAACGGCTGCCGCGTCTCATTGGCACCCACGTCCGCCTGCAGTATTCGCCCGAAAGTTTCAGCGCCACGGAATTAGAATTTGCGAAAGAGATTTCCGAAGCGGTGATGGATGTCTGGAAGCCAACACCCGAGTGGAAGATGATTCTCAATCTTCCCGACACGGTTGAAGTGGCCATGCCCAACATCCACGCGGACCAGATCGAGTGGATGTGCACGAACATCCGGAATCGCGGATCGCTCACGATCAGCCTTCATACCCATAACGATCGTGGGACAGGTGTTGCTGCGACCGAAATGGGATTATTGGCTGGTGCCGACCGGGTCGAGGGCACGCTCTTCGGCAATGGCGAACGAACCGGTAACCTCGATGTCATCACCGTCGCATTGAACCTCTATATGCACGGCATCGATCCTAGGCTGGATTTCTCCAATCTCAGCGCCATCCGCGACGTTTACGAACGCTGCACCGGCCTGACCGTACCGCCACGTCAACCCTATGCGGGCGAACTTGTCTTCACCGCCTTCAGCGGCTCGCATCAGGACGCGATCAAGAAGGGATTGGCGGAATGGGAGAAAGGTGGACGCTCGATTTGGGACGTGCCTTATCTCGCCATCGATCCTGCGGACATCGGTCGCGAATACCGCGAAGTAATCCGAGTGAACAGCCAGTCCGGCAAGGGCGGCGTCGCCTACCTGCTCGAAAGCCAGTTCGGCATTGAGCTCCCCAAGGACATGCAGCGCGAGTTCGGCCCGATCGCCAACGATCTCGTGGACGCCCTCGGCCGTGAAGTGAAGGGCGAAGAACTCAAGGCGATGTTCTGGAAGGAATATGTCGAGCGCACTGCGCCGTGGGAATTGATCCATTTCCATGCGGACGGAGCCGATGGAACTTTCCGCTGCCGCGCCAGTGCCCGATTCCAGGAAAAGGAAGTCACTCTCACCGGCGAGGGCAACGGCCCCATCGCGGCCATCGTCCATGCACTGACCAACATGGGCCCGTCCAAATTTGAAGTGATCAACTTCAAGCAGCACGCGCTTTCATCGGGAGAAGAGGCCAGTGCCATCGCCTACATCCAGATCAAACGCACCGACGGCAACGTGCGGTGGGGCGCCGGCGTCGACACCAACATCGAGCTGGCTTCGATCAGGGCCGTCTTCAGCGCACTCAACCGACTGTACAGACCTTCAGGCCGGTGAAATCGCCGATTGACAACCAGACAATCAACAAACCTGCCGCTCATGGGTCGAATGGTATGAATATGTTAATACTTGTATCCGAACCATCGTGCCGTCCCGCCGTCCCGCCGTCGCGCCCACGAGAAGGCCATGACCAATTCTTCCAACACTCGCGATCCCGAAAGGCAAAACAAGATGACAGGCCTCATCAACCGTTCCCCTGTTTCTAAGACGATCACCACAGCGGCAAACGCCCTGTGTCATCAAGGGTCCCGTCTCCTGCTAGGCACCCTGGCGCTTTTCGCACCGCTCTCTGCTCATGCTGTCGCCCAGGTACTGACATTTGGCGGTAACGCTCAGCATACTTCACTTTTTTCCACACCCGCCCAGAACTTGAACCGCATCAAGTGGACGGTCGATAACGATCAGAATATTTCCGCAGACTTTGCTCACTACGGCTCCCCCTGATCACCGCCGCGAACACGGTAATCATGCCCGTCAAGACAGCCGCGAACGGCTTCCAGGTCGTGGCCCTCGACGGGACAACGGGAGTAACCAAGTACACGCTCACGACCGATTAGATTCTTCCTTCGGCAGATTGGATTCCTGTTTACCAACCGGTCATCACAGTCCCCCCACCGGCCCTCGTCTCTATTATCCGGGTGCCGGCGGAACCCTGTGGCACATTGACAATGCGGATTCAAGCACACCGGGAACGCCTGTTCGCGAAGTGTTTTATACATCCTTGGCGGGCTATCAGGCCGATGCCCCCAACTTTAACAGCACACTTTTCATCAATACTCCAATTACCGCCGCCACGGACGGCTCGGTGTATTTTGGTTTCCGAACTCAAGGCACCGCACCGGCACCGTTGAACACCAATCAGAGCGGTTTCGCGCGCATCGACTCATCTGGCAACGGAACCTATGTCCTGGCCAGCACGGCGGCCAAGGATGCCGCCATCGGCCGCGATTCGCACAATTCCGCCCCGGCCCTGAGCGCGGACGAAACGACGGTTTACATCGTGGTCAAGCCCCCGGCAAACAACGACTACGGCGGCTACCTCCTCGGACTCGATGCCGCCACCCTTGCGAACAAATACTCGGTGTTTCTTCGCGATCCCCACAACAACAACCCGGGGGGGATTCTCGAACCAAGCACCGCCTCGGCAATGGTAGCGCCCGATGGGGATGTCTACCTCGGAATATTTGAAAATCCCTACAACGGCTCACGAGGATTCCTGCTTCGCTTCAGCAATGACCTGTCAACCGAAAAGACGCCGGGCGCCTTCGGCTGGGACTATACTCCCGGGATCGTTCCGTCAAGCATGGTTCCATCCTACACGGGCGGTTCCAGCTATCTGCTTTTCGCTAAGTACAATAACTATGCGATCGGGGATGGTGCATCAACGCACCCGCTGTGGACCTGGCGAACAACTGTGTCCTCGTTCCTTCGGAGGACGGTCACGTCTACCGGTGGAATCTGGCTGTAAATTCGCTCTCCGAGGCGCTCCCCATATCCCCCGGCGTCGGACAGCCATACGTTCCAACCGTCATCGGACCCGACGGCACCGTGTTAACGTTAAATGGGGGAACGTTGTTTGCGCTGGGTGCGTACGACGGAGTCCGCATCTCCTTGGCATCCTCCGCACCGGACATGCGGAATTGGGTCTTGGGTGAGAAGGTCACTTTCACCGTCACCGTGTCTTCGACCGGACTCTTGCTCAATGTCCCGACGGGATCGATCACGTTCACAGATTTAACCTATAACGGTCTTACACCGGTGACGACCGTGCTCGCCGACGATATCCCGCTGGACGCAAGCGGTCAAGCCTCCGTCACGACATTTTCTCTGGCGGCCGGCGGCAACTTCCTTGGCAATCACCGCATCACTGCGAGCTATAGGGGTGATGTCAACTTCACGGGCGGCAGCGCCCAGCGAGTTCAAAAAGTCCACGCCTACACCACGACGATGAGCGTAGCGTGCAGCAGTCCAGTGCTGTTTAGTCAGACGGTCCAATTCACGGCCACAGTTAGTGCCGGCGTCGGAGTAACGACGGGCATGGTGATGTTCTGCGAGGGCTCGACAATTCTTGGCCAACGGCCGGTAAATGGATTGGGCGTCTGCTCACTCACGATTGCGGGATTGTCTGCCACCAGCCACACCATTACAGCGACCTATGCCTCGGATACACGCTACGCCGCCAGTCGTGGCGATATAGCCCTAGTCGTCGAAGATGGCACAACCACCACCCTCGCATCCGGGCCCAACCCATCGAGCTTCGGCCAGTCCGTGGCGTTTACAGCGAGGGTTGCCGCTGTCCATGTCGGTGCCGGCATTCCCACGGGATGGGTCACATTTAAAAAAGGCGGCACCTCGCTTGGTACGGTCGCCGTAAACGCCGCAGGCAAGGCGGTATTGAATATCTCAAACCTTACCCCCGGCGCGCACGTGATCACCGCGACTTTCGCAGGTTCGAACGGCTGGGGTAACAGCAGCGGCAACACCGTGACACACACAGTGCTTGCCGACACGACGCCTCCGACCATTCCGGGCGGGCTCACCGCCAGTTCCGGTCCGGCCAGGAAACAAATCACACTCGCATGGACAGGGTCGCCAGATGCCTCCGGAATCGCACGATACGAAGTGTACCAGGCTACGACTGAGTTCGGTGCTTACACCCTGATCTCTTGGCCGACTCCACCGACGACAAGTTATATCGTGACCTTGTCCAAGTCCGGACAGGTCCGCTGGTATTACGTTATCGCCGTGGATAATTTCGGAAATAATTCGGCCGCCTCCGTCAAGGTTTAGGGGAAATCTAAATAGGCGGCCCGGTCCATGAAAGCGCCGATCGATAGTGCTCGTGGCGGGGTGAGAAATAACCACCACTTTTCTCGCCATTCGAGATTTTATCGGAGTGCTCTGGTGCTGGGAGCAGGGCTCCTGGTCGCCGCTGGGCAACCCGAGGAGGCTATCCTAGGCGAGGCGGAGGAAAAAATCATTCGATATAGCGTCGCTTCGGATTGGTCCGACCCTGTTACCCGGTTTCAAAAGCGATTGGAAAAGAGGGAGGCGAAGCTCCAATTTGAACCCCAGCACGGTTATCTGACCTCGTTGCTCCAGCAGTTGGGTGTCCGCGTTTCATTGCAAACGCTGGTCTTCTCAAAGACGAGTTCCCAGGCGGCGCACACTAATCCGTAGACACCCCGGGCCCTCTATTTCAATGATGACACCTATATCGGATGGGTGCAGGGAGGTGAATCCATCGATGTCGTGGCCATCGATCCGAGGAAGGGTCCCATTTTTTACACCTTGAATCAACAAGCCGAACTATCGCCCCGCTTCGTACGCCACAATGAGTGCCTTACTCGGTGTCATCTGGGGCCGAAGACTCTCAATGTCCTGGGATTGTTTGTGCGCTCGGCGCTTACGGCACCGAGCGGGAAGCCGATCGAAGAGATCCGGAAATTTGTCGCCGGACACAACAGCCCACTTGGACAAAGGTGTGCCGGGTGGTATGTCATTGGCACTCATGCTGTCGACCAACACCTCGGCAATACCGTGCTTCCAGATTCGCATCGCCCACAAGTGTTTGATCCGAAAACAAGCTCCAACGTCACCGATCTGCGGTCTTTATTTGATACCAAAAACTATCTGTCATCGCACAGTGATGCCGTCGCCTTGATGGTTTTGGATCACGTCGTCCGGATGCAGAATTTAATTACCCAGGCAAGCTACGAAACTCGCCTATTTCTCGGGATTCCAGGGGCTGCTCCGACCGATTCCAAGGAAGGAATCGCCCGAGCCGGAGAGGCCCTGCTGACGTACATGCTTTTCCGGGATGAGGCGCACCTCCAGGGTTCGGTTGCCGGCACGACGAGTTTCGCCCATGATTTTTCTGGAGTCGGTTCCCGGGATTCGAAAGGCCGTTCGCTGCGGGATTTCGATCTAAAAAAGAGACTATTCCGATATCCCTGCAGTTTCCTAATTCACTCGGAAGCCTTTGACGCCCTGCCCGGGAGATGAAGGCGTACCTCGTTCCGCGGCTCAACCAAATCCTGACTGGCAAGGACCAAAGCGGCTTGTACGGCACTCTGTCTAACGAGGATAGAATTGCCGTACGGCAGATTTTAAGAGAGACCCAGCCCGATTTTCGTGCGTGGCTGGCGGAATAGAGGTTCCCATTTATTCCCACATCTATAAACAGAAGCACGGCCCTTTTCGCTTCGTAAGGGTACTTTTCACCCGAACGCGGTTCCGGCAGTGTGTCCGTCAGGGTCGCTGACGTCACAACCAAGAAGCGGGCGCTCAATTGCCAACGCAGGTTTAGCGCAGCGAGCTCTGCAGAGACTCTTGCCGTGTTTTGCAATCTTTTGTTGCATATGCAACAAAAGGTTGCGCGTTGCAGTGAACCGCAACCGGAGAGGGTTCATGCCTGCGCACCGAAGCTGTGACGTTGCAGTGGAGGGCTGGCGGCCAGTCCACCCGCAGAACGCCGAATATCAAAGGGGAATAGGTCGAGCGGATAGGGGCCAGTTTTGGGTAGGGACGGGACCGTTTGATTTTTTTTGCGGTTGGACAAAACCGTGGTGAACGCCCCAGCCCTAGAGGTAAGCTACCTGACGTCGGATGTCCGAAGGATACGACACAGTGAAAAAATTGACCGAAGCTGGAGGCTGAAGGCTGGAGGGGGGCGAAGGGTTGGAGACCTTCAATATATCTTTTATTCGCCTGTCGGTGGGCAATTCGCGGATCACAGGCAATAGCGATCCTTGCCGCAGTTCGCCAATGAGTGGGTGATGCTGCGAGCGGAGCTGCGGAGCAGCGCCAGAGAGTAGCCCATGGCGGGAGCCATAGGGCAGTGTTCACAAACTATCCAAGCCCCGCCAAGGGCGACAGAGACAAAGGACCGCATGACCCGTTGCGCAAACCTCTGTCTGGACTCTTCTCTCACTCCTTCATCTTTCGGCGAGTTGGATTATATTTTTTATCAAGGTCGAATTTATACTCTTTGCGCACGGAAGCCGGCGCGGAGTCGCTCTCAACCTGCGAAACTAAACGAGCCCCTGTCCGGCTGCCGCGCCCCAGCGCGCGGACTGGGGCGGGAGGAGTCTTAACGGTGGATACGGTTATGCCGGTTGAACTGTTCAACGAGACCGGGCGAGGTCTCGCTCCCTGCCAGATTGCAGGATCGCAGCGGTGGCTATCCGGTGTGGGGCAAGGTTGGCGACGTGCAGTACCGCTGACTTTAACCCTTTCCTGAGTTTCCGATTGGTTTCGCTTGAAGGGCGTGGCCCAGCAGTTCGCATTTTGGAAGGGTCAGCAGGCGGAGCGTCTGGTTTCCTTTCAGTTCAAAATGAGAATAGCTGGACAAAATTCTGTAGGAAGCAGGTAGAATTCCGTTGCGGAAGCTGGAGAAACCGGCGATTAGAAGGGTCTCGGGACGTAGCTCAGCCCGGTAGAGCGCTTGGTTTGGGGCCAAGACGTCGCAGGTTCAAATCCTGTCGTCCCGACCATTCCCACATCGCCCACATCGCCGAAGAGCGGAAAAGGGACAGGTACATTATTTTTCTTTTTCGTCGATTCCTGAATGTTTGCCCAGAGGATCACGGACTCAGTCGAAACTGAATCGCGTAAAGGTCCGCGTCCCGGAGCACGAATCGCAGGCGCACCGGCTGACCGGCGAGTGCGTTCAAATTCGGCGCGGCCTTGCCCGGCCTAACCTTCCACTGCATCCCATGCTCGATTTTATCTCCCGTGAAGGGCTCGCAATCCTCGAGCGAAAAACCCTCGACTGCCGATCCGTTTGCGGACTGGATTTCGCAGCGCACCTCGCCCGAGGCGCCCGTGCTCGCATTGAGCACCAGTTGTCCGCCCTCGAAGCCGAGGGGTTTGGTCACCATCTCCCCCTGGATCGCTCCGGCGTGGACCGACGCAAAACCATCCACCCGCAACACATAACGGTCGCCGCTCCCGACGTGGTAGATCGACATTTCCTCTGGGCTGCTGGGCACAACATTGAGTGCCGCGTAATTAGCCCGGTTGCCCCAACGGGCCGAATCGAGCCCCGGCCGGATGAACGCTTCCAAAAACGGTCGCTCATATCGATCGAGCGAACGGGCGGACATGAAGAGAATTTCCGTGCTGCTGCCCCGGTTTTCCATATACCGCGTCGGCAACGCGATCAGTATGTGCGGTGCGCGAAAATAGGGGTGTGTTTGGCTCGTGTACAGATGTTCGCCAGGCGCGTTTTGCGCAAGCGCGATGGGTTTTGACCACGTAACGAAATCGAGCGAAGTCGCAAGACTGATCGACCGCAGGCCATTTTTCCATGTTCGGAAGCAAGCAATGTACAGTTTTTCGACCGGCGACCAGAAAGCTACGTTCTGGGAATCAAATCCAAACTCGGTTAATCGGATGATCGGCTCCTTCGATAATCGCTGCCAGTGGGTGCAGTCGGGCGATACAAAAGTGTAAAGCCCGCCCTGGATTTCCTCCGCCGCGCCGGGCACGGCTTTTTGCGCCTCACGTACCGCGGAATCAGAAAGCCCGGCGATCGCCTTGAACTTTTGATCCGCAGGCACGTTGGATCGCGTATCAAGAAACGGGGAAAAGTTATGGCAGAAAGGTGATTCGTGCAGGATTGCATTGTTGTCCCGACTGCCGGAAATCTCGACGAGTCCAAGCTTCGGAAATGCCCACTCGTGGCCGTCAGCGCTCTCTGCGTACCGGGTCACCTCACCTGCGTTACCGTCGAAATCCGCGCCACGATACAGTGGATCGTATCCTCGGTACACGGCTCGGTAGAGATTGCCATCCTTGATGACAGTGACATAAGCACCAATCAGCGGGCTTTTCGGACGAGGAGCCTTGACCGGTGGATGCAGCATCAGTGTCGCGCCGTCGAACCGGTCTATCAGGTGTTTGTCGACGAACGGTTCCAGGCGCGAGCCGATGTCGAGCGCTTGCAGCGACGGCAGGAAGAGGGCGAGGATGCATGCGAGGCTGTGTATATTCATGACAATCTTTTTCAGTTTTTGCGATGAATTTAGAATCGCCGTAACTATCGGATTATCGAGATTCAACGCGGCCGATCAATGGACCCAACGACCCGCTGTCGACCGCCCAGCAGCGACGCCGTCCCGCTATCTCAGTTTGCCGAAATCTTCGAGATAATGTTCGACGATTAGCTTCAGCGGCGGGGGGTGTGGCAGATCCAAAGCAATCGCACGCGCTCCGTCCACAGCCACGGGCCAATTGTCCACGATCCCTTGAATACGAGTGTCGAAGGCATCGACGATCGGGCCGAGCTTCAAGCCGCGCTCGGCGGCAACTTCGTGCAGGACAGATTCCGCCAGACGGGGCGTGACGCGGTGCGCGGGCAGACCGACGGCGCGGTCGTCGCCGAAGCTTTCAGACCGCACTTCATGAAGGGCTATGAGCGAATCGATTACGGTCCGATGGCTGGTCATGGGATGGCATTGGTCGCGGCGGACGGGCAAGCGGCAGGTTTCGCCATTCAGCGGCTCACGAAACATGCCGCTCGCCCAGCTCGATGCGGCGGCGTTCGGTTTGCCAGGCCGAATGATGACCGTCGGCAGTCTCGCTGAGCGCCCATCGAAGTAGCCTTTGCGCGAATAGTCGTTTATGAGCAACTCGCAGATGGCCTTCGTCATTCCGTATGTGGTCTGGGGGGTTAGCTTTGTCAGGTCTGTGTTGGGGTCCTGCATCGCCGCGCCGCCGAAACATGCAATGCTACTGGCAAAAACCACCCGCGGACATCCCGCAGCGGCGCGGGCCGCCTCAAAGACATTGCGCCCACCGTCGAGATTCACACGCAGCGCATCGTCGAAACGCTCCTCACACTCACCGCTGACCATCGAGGCCAGATGAAAAATGGCGGTTGCCGGATCCGTTCCGATGGCGGAGAAAACGGCCTCACGCTGGCTGATGTCGCCCGTGGTCTGCCGGACACGAGGATCCGAGGCGTTGCGGTGGAATGCAGCGTCGAAAAGGACGATCTCGCGGATGGACTCCGGCGAGTTCGACGGGCCGGTCAGGGCTCCGCGTTGGAGGAGCTTCTGACAAAGTTGGGAGCCGAGGAAGCCTCCGCCGCCGGTGATGATTACCTTCATACGTGGTTCAAGGGAACGTGATTTGCATTCCGCCCGGATATCGTGTGGAATGCTTCTGTGAAAGTGGACAAGCCCCTTTCGGGACACAAGATCGGATTCGTCGGGCTCGGCAATATGGGTCGCGCCAATGCGCGGCATCTGCACGAGGCGGGGGCCGACGTGCTTGTGTGGAATCGTAGCGAAGGACCTGCGGCCGCGGCGGTCGCACTTGGCATGAGGCGCGCCGCGTCGCTGCCGGAACTAGCCCGGGAGGTCGGTGACGGCGTGATCTGCGTCAACCTGACCATGACCGAGGTCGTCGAGCAGGTGGTATTTGGAGAGGGCGGCCTCATTGAGGGTCTAAGTCCCGGCGGCATGATCATCGATTTTGGCACCACCAGCGTGTCGGCGACCAAGGAATTCGCCAAACGAGTGAACTGGGTGGACGCACCTGTTTCCGGTGGGCAGGTCGGAGCAGAAGCCGGCAACCTATCGGTCATGGCTGGTGGAACAGCAGCGAATTTCCAGCGTGCGTTGCCAGTTCTGCAAGTCGTCGGTGAACGCATCACTCACCTCGGCATGGCCGGCGCCGGCCAAGTGACGAAGTTAGCCAACCAACTGATCGTCGCGCAGACCATCGACGCCGTGGCCCAGGCGCTGCGACTGTCGGAGCTGGCCGGAGTGGATCCAGCCCTCGTGCGCCAGGCTCTGTTGGGCGGATTCGCCGAAAGCCGCATCCTTCACCTTCACGGGGAACGCATGGTGCGGCGCGATTTTGCCCCGGGTGGAAGGGCGACCCTGCAACTCAAGGATGTCCGGCTCATCTGCGAGCTGGCGGCGTCACTCGGATTCAGTTCACCCACCCTCGACAACTGCCACGCACAATGGGAACGGATGGTGCACGAGGAGGGCCTCGGCGACCTGGATCACTCGGGTTTATTCCGGCTCTACAAAAAAGGTTGATCAAGAATGCATCACCTGACCGCCGTCGATGTTGATTGTCTGGCCCGTGATGTTTCGCGCGTGCGCGGAAGCCAGGAAAACCGCCATCGCTGCGAACTCCGCCGGTTCCTGCCAGCGGCCCAGTGGCGCAACTCTGCGAATCTTTTCATCCGCCCAGGCAGAGTATTCCTGTCGATGCTGCGGAGGAAGCGTCGCCTGGCTCGCCCGCCACACCGATTCATTTAGCTCCGTCTTCACCATGCCGGGCGAGAGTGCATTCACGCGGACACCGTGTGGCGCAAGGTCTTTGGCTGCACACTGCATAAAGTTAATTAATCCAGCCTTCGCTGCACTGTAGGGCGGATCTGTTTGCGAACCCATCTGCCCCGCGACGGACACAAGAAAAAGCAATGAGGACTCGCCGGAGGCGATTAGTTTTGGTGCGAAGGCGTGCGCTACGTTCACCGCGCCAATCAGGTTGACCTCCAGCACCCGCGCCCAGTCGCTGGGCGCCAGGTTCCAAAAAGGAAATCCAGACTTTCCCGAACCCACGCCGACCGAGAAAATCACGTGAGCCACACAGGGCAGCGAATCGGAAACAGCGCGCACCTGGGCATACGATGTCACATCGCACCCGGTCATCTGGGCACTGCCCGACAGCGGCGGCACCTGAGTGTCGCGGTCAAACGCATGGACATCACAGTGCTCGGCGACAAACGCCTCTGCGATTGCGCGACCGATCCCGCGCGCCGCGCCAAAGACAACAATTTTCCGATCGGTCAGATTCATGTTCACGGCCCCATGTCACATCGCCCGGGCTGGCGAATCAAGGGAGACTCTGCCGCAAATTGCCTTCCACCAACGAACACGCGCCGATGATCCACGATGATCAAGCCCGTGTGAGTGTCATGGGCACGTGCGGTGAATTGCCGTTCGGGAAATGGATTGCGGCGCACTCGGTTGGGGCGCACAATCCTGGCGGTTCCCTGTGAAATCTCTTCCGCTATCGCGATGAAGTTGTGTCTATGAAATCCACTCGTTCATTCGGCAACACTCCACTCGACCGACGGTCGTTGCTCACCAAGGCCATTGGCGTGGCGGGCGTTGCTGCGGCAGGCTATCTGAACGTTGCTGCCGCAGAGCCTTCGTCTGAGAAGGACGCGAAGTTTCTAAAGGAAGTTGCGGAGAACGAACGTATCGCTCGAAGCAAGGATGCCAAGCCGATGATCGGCCTCGGCGACAAGCTCAAGATCACCAAAGTTGAAACGATCTTCGTCAAGCCCCGCTGGCTCTTTCTGAAAATTCATACCAACGCTGGCATCACGGGGCTGGGCGAGCCGATCGTCGAAGGTCGGGCGAAAACCGTCGCCACCGCGATTGAAGAGCTGACTCCGTATCTCCTGGGCAAAGACCCCCGGCCGGTTGCGCATCATTGGCAGGCGATGTATCGGCATGCGTTCTATCGCGGTGGGCCGATCCTCACCAGCGCCATTAGTGGGGTCGATCAAGCACTTTGGGACATCAAAGGCAAGGCGCTCGGCGTACCCGTCTACGAGTTGCTCGGCGGGCCGACCCGAGCCCGCGTGCGGGTCTATGCCCACGCCGGAACAGTGGAACGAATCAAGAAGCTTAAGGAGGAAGGCTTCACGGCTTTCAAGACCGGGCCATTTAAAGAGCGACCGGCGCGTATTGTGGAGAATAAAGCGTTTATCGACAAAGCTGCCGAACATTTCGCCGTGCTTCGCGCTGCGGTGGGCGACGAATGCGACATTGGCATCGACTTCCACGGGGCGATTAGCCAGCAAACAGCGCGGCTTCTCATCAAGGCATTGGAGCCTTATCAGCCGATGTTTATCGAGGAGCCGGTGAACTGCCAGGAGGTCGATGTAATGGCCGACATCGCACGTGGCACGCACTTGCCCATTGCAACGGGTGAACGGATTTTCACCAAGTGGGGTTTCCGTGAGATCCTTGAGAAGAAAGCGGCGTCGATCTTGCAGCCAGACCTCTGTCATGCGGGGGGTATCACCGAGTGCCGCTTGATTGCCGGCATGGCCGAAGCGCACTACGCCGCGATTGCGCCACACAATCCCTTGGGGCCAATTTCGTTGGCGGCAGGGATCCAACTTGCCGCCTCGATTCCAAATTTTCTTTGTCAGGAACAATCGAGTCTGGGTATCGGCTACATCAAGAAGCCGTTCGAGGTCCGCGACGGCTATATCGA
Organism: Pedosphaera sp.; assembly: GCA_009695205.1. Classification (GTDB taxonomy): domain Bacteria; phylum Verrucomicrobiota; class Verrucomicrobiia; order Limisphaerales; family UBA9464; genus SIBK01. Next base: position 73,817 of record SIBK01000009.1, read on the forward strand.
TATTCCAACAGGGCCGGGCTTAGGCGTCGAACTTGATGATAACTTGCTCGCGGACAAAATGGATCACGACTGGCGTAACCGCGAAACGTACGACGCGGATGATGGTTCGGTGGTGGATTGGTAATTCGAAGCCGCGCAACCATGGAATTCATCAAATCAATCAAGCTGCTGGCTGCGGCCGTTTTGCTTCCCTCCACCCTGTTTCTCTCGGCTCAAGATGCCACCGTGGCCGGCAAATTCCACGTTGAGCCCTCAACCCTCCTCAACCTCGGTTTTGAATGGCCCATTCAAGGCGACGCCAATCGCAATGCCACCGTCTCGGTCCAGTTCCGCGCCGTCGGCCAGCCCTCGTGGCGGAAGGGGCTTCCTCTCGTGCGCATCGGCGGCGAGAATATTTATCGCCGTCGCGAACATCTCGACTATACGGTCCCGGACGCCTTTGCCGGCAGTATCCTCAATCTCCAACCCGGCACGGAGTACGAGTGCCGTTTTCATCTCTCCGACCCAGACGGTGCCACCGGTCAAACCTCCATCGAGGTCAACGTGAAAACACGAATCGAGCCACAACCCTACAGCGGTGGCCGTACCCTGCACGTCTATCCTCCCGGTTACCAAGGCTCGCGCGCCGAGCCCAACTTTAGCAGCCTCCTCGAGGCCTACTACGGCGCGGGCCTCGGCGACTGGAGCGTCGTCTGGGAACGACGCGCCCAGCCTGGCGACACAATCCTCCTCCATGTCGGCCTCTATAAACCCGAACGATTCAACTACGTCGACCCACACATGGCTCCCTTTGACGGTTCGATGTCACTGACTCTCAAAGGCACGCCCGACAAACCCATCACCCTCAAGGCTGCTGGCGACGGCGAGGTTATCTTCGACGGCGACGGCAACCACCGACTCTTCGATGTCATGGCCTCGGCCCACCACATTTTCGACGGCATTACCATTCGCAACACGGACGTCGGAATTTTTGCGGGTCAGAAGGAAGTCACCGGTGCCGTCGGCCTTACAGTCAAGAACTGCCGCTTTGAGAACGTCGGCTTTGGCGTCTGGACAGAATACGCCGGCTCCCGGGCATTCTACATTGCCGATAACCTCTTCCTTGGACGTGACGACCGATTTCGTCTCGTCGGCTGGACTGGCGCTCTTTGGGCGAGCGCCGGACCCTACGGCTCTCACTTGCTCAAGAGTTACTATGCGGTAAAGGTGTACGGCCCTGGCCATGTCATCGCACATAACGCGATCGCCTATTTTCACGATGCCATTGGTATTTCCACCTACGGCACTCCGGAAACGGATCCAGACCGCCGCGCTTCATCCATAGATATCTACAACAACGACATGCACATGTTGGGTGACGACTTTGTCGAAACCGACGGCGGCGTCCACAACATCCGCGTCTTCAACAACCGCGGCATCAATGCCGCTCACGGTGGCTACAGCTCCCAGCCCGTCTTCGGTGGCCCCGCCTACTTCTATCGCAACCTCCTTTACCACGTCCCCAGCGGCGTCGCCTTCAAGTTCTCGGCAAAGCCCGCGGGCCTCTTCGTCTACCACAACACCATTATCGGTGAACACATTGTCGGCGACCCATCCGCCAACATGCATTTTCGAAACAACCTCTTCCTCGGCCGCGACACCTCAGACCGGGGCATCCTCAAACTTGCCAATGCGACCGAGGCCTATAGCACCGACTACAACGGTTACCGCCCCAACCGCGGTGTGGTCGATCAATATAGCTTCCTCGGCCCAAAGTCGGGCCAGCGCCTCTACGAACCCAAAAAGGAAGACTGGCAGTCCTTCCCAACTCTCGCCGCCTTGAGCCAGGGAACTGGCCAGGAAACACATTCCATCGAAGTTGATTTCGACATCTTCGAAAATCTGACTCCTCCCGATCCCGCGAAGCGCCACGCCGTTTATCACGCCATGGATCTCAACTTCAATTTGAAACCCGTCGGCAAAGCGGTCGATGCCGGTCAGATTATTCCCACGGTCAACGAAGACTTCAATGGCAAGGCTCCCGATCTCGGCGCCCTTGAAACCGGAAAACCCACTCCGCACTACGGTCCGCGCTGGCTGAACTGGCAGCCCTTCTATCGCTGATCTTCCCAGGGGGTTCCTCGACCGGTTGGCCGACGCCTTTGGGATTATTCCCAGAGCACGGATTTTTCAATCGCCGTCAGCTGAGTTCGGCCGGTGAGGGCCATGGCTTGCTCGAGCTCCTCGCGAAGAATGGCTACCGTTTTTGCCACACCAGCCGAGCCTGCCACAGCAAGTCCATGCAAATAAGGCCGTCCAATCAGCACGGCGGAGGCTCCGCATGCAAGCGCCTTCAACACATCCGTTCCGCGCCGGATCCCGCCGTCCATCAGGACCGGCACGCGCCCGTCAATACGCGCCGCCACTGCCCGCAGGGCGATCAGGCTGGCTTGGGCGGTATCGAGCATTCGGCCTCCATGATTGGAGACGATGATGCCAGCCACCCGTTGCTCCAGGGCGCGCACGGCATCGTCCGGATCTAGAATTCCCTTCAGCAAGACCGGAAGTCGGGTGATCGATTGAAGCCATTCGATCTCTTCCCAATTCATGCGGTTGTTGCCACCGCGCAATATGGAATCGCGGCGGCGGTTGATGTCCAGCATGTAGGGCAATTCCAGGCCCGGCGTGAGTTTGAATTTCGCTCGAATCTGACGGTAGCGTGGGCCGACTACCGGCGCATCCACGGTAACGACCAGCGCTCGACAGCCCGCCTGTTCCACTTCGGCGACCACGTCTTTCACAAACCCACGGTCTGACTGCACGTACATCTGAAACCACAGCGGCTGATGCGTGGCTGCAGCGATTGGCCCGATCCGCGTCGTCGAGGCGCTGCTCACTACGAACAGCGCTTCCGCCTGATCGGCGCCACGCGCCGTTTCGATCTCCCCGCCGTCGTGAATCATCCGGTGATACGCCGTAGGCGCGAGCAGGATCGGGTGGGCAAGCGTGGTGCCAAACAACGTCAATTGAGTATCGATTTTTGAGACATCCACCAAAACCCGGTTGCGCAGGCGCAATTGTTCAAAGGCCTCGCGGTTCCAGCGGATGGTGGTTTCATCTGCGGCGCCGCCATCCACGAGCGCCCACCCCATTGGATCGAGCCGTTCCCGGGCGGCTATTTCCAGATCCGTGACACTGATGAACTGGGTCAGATCGACAGAGCGTTTCGGTTTGGCACCCGCGCGTCCTCGGGCGTTTCCCACGCTTGCCAGCGGCAACACCGAGCTCATCAACGCGGAGGACATGAGGACATTGCGGTGTGAAAGATGCATGCGAGAATAGACCTAATTCTCCGGGTGATAACGGGACAGGTCAATTGGGATTTCATTTCACAATTTGTCCTGCATCCCGTTCCAAGCGGAGCCATAGGCGCCGGCGAGATCACCGAGTTGGGCGGGGAGAATCCGGACGCGCGCTCCTCCGGGCCGCCATTCGAATTTTTCCAGATCTTCCCGGATCGGGTCAAACAATACGGCGCCCGCTCGAGCGATACCGCCGGCCAGGATGACAACCTCCGGATCCAACACGTTGACCAAGGATGCGATTCCTACGGCGAGCGCCCGAACGGAACGCCGCCAGATTCGCGTGGCATCCGCGTCGCCTTTTCGATGCGCGGCAACGAGTGTGTGCGTGTCAGGAAATCGCCCCCCCGTCCGTTCTCGCAAAGTTTTATTGCCGATTTCACTCTCGAGTGACCCAGGCGTCCCGACGTCATCCAACGGTCCTTCGAAATTCAGGGAAACATGGCCGAGATGACCCGCCCGACCGAGGTGACCCTTCAGGAGGCGACCGTCCACCAAGGCGGCCCCGCCCACACCGGTCCCCAGTGTTAGAAGAAATACATTCCGGCATCCACGTGCAGCCCCCTGCCAGACTTCACCGAGCAGAGCAGCGTGGGCATCGTTGAGAACAGGAACGGGCTTTGGAGAGTGGAGAAACGCCGTCCAATCCAACCCTTCGAGTCCCATGAGCCTGCCAGGCATGAACGCGATATGTCCGCCACCGGTGGCGGCGAGGCCGGGGGCAGACAATCCAATGCTGGCGAGCGGGCCGTGGGCACGTGTCGAGTTTTGTACAAAGTCGCGAATCCTGCCCGCCCATTCGCGGTTACGATCCTCAAACGGGAGATTCGCATCCTCAATCCGGTCGCCGGCCCGTGTCACGCGCACCGCCTTGATGCAGGTGCCGCCGAGATCAATGCCGAGGTGATGCGTGTGGGAGGACATGGCTTAAGACTCCGTGAATCCCACCTTGGCGAGCATTTGTCGGATTTGTTCCCGGGTTACTCCGAGATTGCCCGCAGCGCCGTAGAGATCATCGAGACGCACCGCGTACCACGGGTGCCGCCGTGGATCGAGAAGACCGGCGATATTTACGGGTTCAATTGCGGCTCGAACCTGGGATTCACCGCTCTGCCCCATCGAGACCGCGCGAAACGCATCCGCCGATCGCCTGCAGAATTCCAAGTTCTTACGCAACAGAAACCCGGGAGCGCGTTCTTGAACGCCAAGCCGGCGAGCTGTTTCGGAGTAGCTCACCGCTCCAAAATACAACAGGGATAAATTTCGAAACGCATCAAACCGATCCATGCATCCAAAAAGGTTACCAGTCAAATTACTCATCGATTGAAGGTCGTGCCGGGCCTCCTCCGAATCCGCTGCAAGCGCGCCAGCATCCCAGCCCCGTTCAAACCTGCGGGCGAGCCGCTCAATTCCGAGAAGGGACAGCGTGAAGCCGGGGGACAGAAGTGGATCGACGAATCCGAGCGCACCGGGAAGCAGACACCAATCGGCTCCGGCGGACAGGGACGTTTGGAAGGCGACTTGCGGAAGATGAACGAACTCTCGCACAGGCTTTGCCGTCGCGAATTGGGCTTGAATCGAAGGAAACCTAGCTAAAAGTCGAGCCCAGGCCGCTGAGCCCTCCGCAAGGCCGAGTTCCTCAGCACGCTGTGCATCGACCGACACTCCCGCGCTGGTGATCC
>SIBK01000078.1 GCA_009695205.1 Pedosphaera sp.
CGCGTCCACCTGCCACGCGTCCACCTGTGCCTCGAACTCGATGAATTCGTATTCCCGCTCTGGTGAAAAGCGGTGATCCTTGAAGTAGGTGCCCTCGGGATTCCGCGTGTGCTCGTAGAAAAGTGTCTCCGCCCCGCGGTTCGGCGTCACGTAGACGACGGGAAGTAAGCGTCAATCTGTGTGACGGTCTGAAGGTGGTAGGCGTCATAAATCGCGAGCGAAGAATTTCGAGTGCACAAATCCCTGGACGGAGCTACGCGGGAGGAAAAGAGAGGACGTGCGCCTGCCGAACCGCTCGATCTCAAACACGACGTTTGGCAAGCCCACTGCCACGGACTATTCGAGCTGCCAATCACTGCTTGAATTCTATCTCGCCACCCACAGGCGAATCGCTTTGCTCACTCGGGATTCATTTCGAGCCGGCGAGTTTCTGATACACTCCGCGCGCCGCCTGTAGCTGCATCTCCACATGGTCCTTGCCGGGGTGCAGGCGGTCACGACGTTTGAGATCTGCTTCGAGGCGATCAATCCACGCGAGGAAGAACCCGGCGTCGGCTTTCGAGTCGAGCTCGCTGCCGGCCAACTCAACGTAAACCGGATTCGTATGCGCCTGCTGCGGGCCGATCGCGAAATCGGGTGCCGGTGGTCCGCTGAGGCGGGCGGTGACCCAGCCGGTGCGGTCGAAACGCAACTCGTGATCGAGCATGAGTTCCAGTTTGTCGGCGGAAAGCTGGCCCTCCGCGACGACCCGACCGTTGTAGATCAACTCCAATTTCTCCAGGCGCGCTTGCGACCAGCCCCGGGCGCGCACGCGTACCGTTCGCGGAACCGCGAGCTTGAGCGCGTCGCCGAGCGCGACGTCGCCTACGGTGAGTTCGAGCATGGGCCCGTTGCTGATGAAGGAGCGGCCGGCACGCTGACCTTCGATCCACGCCTTGTAGTCAAGGCCGTTGGGCAGGCGCACATAGCTGCGACCCCAGCCAGGCGGCGAACTCGCGATCCGGTTGAGGAAGCAGTCGGTGCCCGCGGCCGCCGGAATGCGAAAGCCGCAATTGAGCAGACGATACCACAGCGGCACGCTCGCCGCGTAGCCGAAGCCCATCACGTCGAGGGTGTCGATGCGATCGAGTGCCACGTCCACGGGAACGCCCTTGCCCGAGTAGGCGGTGCCATAAGGGTCGTCGATATTGTTCGCCGGGTGGGTGTAACTAGCGAGGCCACCTTGCGAGCGGGCGCGTCCGGCGAGGTCGGCGTTCGTCGGGATGTCCCACGGATTTGTCGTGTCTTTGAACCCGGTGAAGATCGGCTCCACAAGCTGGCCAAGGTTGGCGAAGGTCATGTGGCCCCAGATCGTGCTGCGGAACTCCTGGTTCCAATAGAGCAACGTGCGCGCCGTCGAGCGCGCATCGGGTTGGCCGCGGAAGAACTCGCGGTCGAACACGCCCTCGCCATCCGAGTTTGCGACCACGAGGTTGCCCACGTTCAAATCCTCGCCCTCACACAAGTCGAGAATGCTGGCGGGCGTGTTATACCAGGCGCCGTACCCGTAGTTGGCGTGGATATGGTTCTCGCCGGAGAACCAGCCGCGCGACCACGAATCAGTCCAGCGCTCAAGCTTCACTTCCAGTGCGCTGCCGTTGGCTGCCTTCATTTCAAACTCCTGACGGAAGACTCGATGCTCCGGTCCGCGCCACGCGACGACTTCATAGGATCCGAAGGGCAATTGCACTGTCGTTTCCTTGCGGCAGTAGAAGTGCAGGCGGCCGCCAAGGAAGCGGTAGAGCGAGCCGACTGGCGCAAAGAACTTGCCGTCCTTGCGTTTGATCGAGACCTTCGCCACCCCGGGTTCGTCCGGCACGTGCAGCCGCAGGCTCGCGGCACCCTCGCGATAAACCGGGTCGAAGGCCAGCGTGTTCAGGGCGAGCGTCGTCTTCTGTCCGGTGCCCGGGTCCCTCTGCACCAGCGCCGTGGCTCCTTCGTGATTCTCAGTGTACAGGAGAATGCGCCCGTCCTTCGCAACCGAGGGCCAGTCCTCGTCGGCAATGCCATGGGTGAGCTGGCGCGCGTTGCGTTGCGGGTCGGTGAGCGGCACATGCCAGACGTCGTTGTGCGACGCGCCGAGGTCCGTGACGACGAAGCACCCGGCGCCATCTGCATCCCACGCGAGTTGATAGATGCGCGCGAGCCAGCGTGTTACGAGTTGAGGAGCGCCACCCTGAGTGGAGAGTTTCCACAGATCGGCGTGCGGGCTGTTGTTGCCGGTCTGTTCATCGGGCAAATCCTGATGGAGCGCGTAGAGCATCCATGCGCCGTCTGGCGAGAGCGCGACCGGCATGTGCGGTGTCTGCCAGTGATTGGGCAGCCCTTTGACCGGCGAGAGCGCACCGCTTTCCAAGTCGAACCACGCGAGACGGACGGGCGCCGCTTCCTTGCTGAAGCGGCCGAGCAGGCGGCGGCCGTCGGGATGGAAGTGCAACTTTCCTTGCGCCCGGATGGCCGCGGGCAGTTTGCGAGGCGAGCCGTCCTCCGCGTTGATCCATTGCAACTGGCCGGCCGAAAAGTTCACCGAATTGATGAACGCGATCGTTCCGCCGTCCGGCGACCAGGCAGGCTCGAGGTCGAACCCTTCGTTGCGCGTGAGCACGGTAAGGACGCCGCCGCCCGCCGGCAGCCGGCAGATGGCACCCTGCCACGACATGGCAATACGCTGTCCATCGGACGAGACCCGCGGCTGGATGGGGCCAAACGCGCGTAGCTCACGCGCACCGATGGCGGGTGTGCCGGAGACGTTCACGCAGGCCAGCAGGGCGATGCAGACGTGGAGGAATGATGTTCTCATGGGGCGTGTGGGGCGCAAATTAGTATTCAAGCATCGATTGGCAGCTCGAATCGGCCATGGCATTGAGCTTGCCAAGCGTACTGTTCGAGATTGAGCGCCTTGCCCACATCAGCCCCTCTCCGCGAGACCTATTCCGCTTGGGTGTTAGGCGGCGTGAACGCTGCATCCCAGCTCTGCGACTGCGGAAATTACCGCAGGCGCATTGTTTCGGCTGCTCCATGTTTAGCCTTGGCTCTTTCCTGAGCCGCATTGTTCGCCTGGATGGTGGACGTCGCGGCCCAGCCGGTCAAAACAAGCGCGGCCACCAACAGCGCCCCAAGAACAAGGCTCTTAATGTGGTTTTGCTTTTTCATGCGTGTTTCTCTCGGGCGATTGTTCTGGACGTGTTTGCAGCGGCCTCACGTTGATTATGCTACCGCCCGCTAGTATATCAAAGCCCATGACCATGCAAGAAGCGATTCGGAAAGCCCGGGAAATCCTCCGGCGCCAGTAAAAAGCCCTCGCCACCCAACATCATTTACATCCTCTCCGACAACCTCAAGCCCGGCCCACTGGAGTTGGGCTTCGACTACGCGTTCTACATTCCCGCCACCGGCGACCGCGTGCCGTGCGTGCTGGTGGAGAATATTCGAATGGTCGGGTACGACCCGACGGACCCGAATCTCGACGCGCTGGCGGCGGGCGGGATGCGCTTCAAGCGCTGCTTCACCTCGGCACCGGTCTGTTCACCAAGTCGCTCGGCCTTCATGACGGGCATGTATTCGACCACGATTGGCGCGCACAACCACCGCTCGAATCGAGACGGCGCGCACCCGCTGCCGGACGGGGTGCGTCTGCTCACGGACTGGATGCGCGACGAGGAGCTTTACGACACGCTCGCCGACCCGCACGAAATCAAGAACCTCGCCGCGTCTGGCCATCCGGAGCATCAGACTGCGCGAAAGCATCTGCGCACCGAGTTGGAAAAGTGGATTGAAGACTCGAATGACCGTGGCCGCATCCCGGAGCCAGTGACAGACAAAGGCACGCCATGATCGACTCCCCCTCAAAGACGCCGGGACGGATGACACGCGTCGGATTTCGCCAATGGGTTTCCGTCCTCTCATGGCTTCTGGTATCCAGCCTTTCGTCGCTCGCAGCGACGCCACCCAATATCATCTTCATCCTCACCGACGATCTCGGCCTCGGCGACGTGGGCGTATTTTTTCAGAACGCGCGGCGCGATGCGAACAATCGTGCCGAGCCGTGGCATCTCACGCCTCAACTCGACCGGATGGCGGCGGAGGGTCTGCAGTTGCGGCACCACTACTGTCCCGCTCCCGTCTGCGCGCCGTCGCGGGCGTCGCTGTTGCTCGGAGTGCATCAGGGGCACGCGAATGTGCGCGACAACCAGTTCGACAAGGCGCTGGAGAATAATCACACGCTGGCTTCGGTGCTGAAGGGCGCGGGTTACGCCACGGCGTGCATCGGCAAATGGGGCGTGCAGGGATCGAACAACGCGGCCTCGCCCAATCGCTGGCCGGCGCATCCGCTGCGGCGCGGCTTCGATTCCTACTTCGGTTACATCAGCCATAACGCGGGCCACTGGCATTATCCGAAAGAGGATGGGCAGTTACTGCTCGACGCGATGACGGATGTGGTGGCGAATTTTGATCGCTGCTACACCACTGACCTGTTCACGGCACGGGCGAAGAAGTGGATCACCGACCGGCACACGATGAAACCGCGGCAACCGTTCTTCCTCTACCTCGCCTACGACACGCCGCATGCGAAGCTGCAGTTGCCGCCCGGGCCATATCCCGCCGGCGCGGGCTTGAAGGGCGGCGTGCAATGGCTCGGCACACCGGGCCGCATGATCAATACTGCCGACGGCAGGCCTGACTCCTTCACTCATCCCGACTACGAGAGCGCGACCTGGGATCACGACCGCAATGCAGCGACACCCGAGCAGCCGTGGCCAGATGTGTACAAGCGCTACGCCAGCGACGTGCGACGCATCGACGAGTGCGTGGGCGACTTGCTCGCACTGTTGAAAGACCTGCGCCTCGATGACAACACGCTCGTCATCTTCACATCCGACAATGGTCCGAGCAAGGAGTCGTATCTCAAGGAGAACTACGATCCGACCTTCTTCAACAGCTTCGGCCCGCACGACGGTATCAAACGCGACGTCTGGGAAGGCGGCATCCGCGTCGGCGCGCTCGCGCGCTGGCCGGACAAGATTCCGCGTGGACGCCTGAGCACTGAGCCGAGCCAGTTTCACGACTGGCTGCCGACTTTCGCCGAACTCGCCGGCGTGCCTGCGCCTGCGCGCACCGACGGCGTGTCACTGGTGCCGACGCTCACCGGGCAGGGTGCGCAAACGCCATCCCGCGTTTATGTCGAGTATTTCGAGAGCGGACAGACGCCGCCTTACGACGAGTTCGTGGAGAGCCATCGCGGCCGCGTGCGTCGCCAGATGCAGGCACTGCGGATCGGCGACTTCATGGGGGTGCGTTACCAAACCACAAGTCACGCCGTTCCGTTCGAGATCTACGACGTCATGACAGACCCGCAGCAGAGCGACAACCTCGCACCACAGCTCGCCTTTGCCGCGCTCCAGCAGCAGATGCGTGACACCGTTCTGCGCGTGCGCCGTCCAAGCGCGCAGGCCAAGCGGCCTTACGACGACGAACTGGTGCCGTCGGTGCGGGTCACAAACGCGGTCGCGGGCATCGAGTGGCGCGCGTTCACCCAGAAGCTCCCTTGGGTTGCAAAGCTCGACGACCTGAAACCTGCTTTCTCCGGCACGCGCGCGGACTTCGCGCTGATGCCGCCGAAAAACACCGACTCCGTTTTGTTCACCGGCTACATCGAGGCCCCGATGGACGGTGAATACACTTTACACCTCACGGCCAACTCCGGCGCTCTGCTCCGCCTCCACGAAGCGAACGTAATCGATGCCGACTTCGGCCACACCGACGGCAGCGAAGTGAGCGGCACGATTCGTCTGCAAGCTGGACGGCATCCCTTCCGCCTCTACTATCATCGCGGCTCCGCCACCGCGCTCGTGCTCAAGTTGCAATGGAGCAGCGCCGTATTGCCGAAACAGGACTTGCCCGCAGGCGCGTTGTTCCACGACAAATCCGAAATGCCAATCGCCACGAAACGATGAAACGCATCCTCACGATCACAGCCCTGCTGCTGGCTCTGCTTGCCGCGCTGCGCGCTGCTGACCTGCCGACCAAGCCCAACATCGTTTTCATCATGGCCGACGATCTCGGCTACGGCGATCTCAGTTGCTACGGCGCGAAGGATATCCAGACGCCGCACATCGACCGGCTCGCGCGCGAGGGGATGCGGTTCACCAGCTTCTATATCGTGCAGGCGGTTTGCACGGCGTCGCGCGCGGCGCTGCTCACGGGCTGTTACGCCAATCGCGTTGGGATGGCAGGCGTGCTGAATCACACCAGCAACACCGGACTCAATCCCGGCGAAAAGCTGCTGAGTGAATTGCTCAAGGCGCAGAGCTACGCGACGGCCATTTACGGCAAGTGGCATCTCTGCCATCGCGAGCCGTTCCTCGTAGGGTCAAAAACTCAAACCTAACGATATTCAACGATTTACAGGGCGATGAGGAGATTGCTCCCAGGCCGTTGGCTCGGTTAAGTCTCTTCGATGAATTGGAAACGAATGCTGGCGTCCCTCTCCGGTTCGGTTGATCAGGAACTCCTCCTGAGCAACGAGTATCTGGTGACGGAGAACCGGATTCTCAATGCGCCACTGCCTTGAAAACTACGTGAATCTTTTCCACGCGGAGCGAAATCACCCAGGCAAGGGCAACGTGATCCTGTTTCCAGCGCCCAGGGATCGGATCAGCGAAATGGCAGGGGATATACAGACTCGCGAGCGCCTCGGTGGCCTCTTGAAATTTTATTACCGAGATGCCGCATGAGTTTTTTGACCATACGGGATATTGGCGCAGCAACAACTCGCGGGGATTGCGGAACGCCGGGCAAAGGCGGAGGTAGCCAAGGGAGGGGAAGGTTGAGGTCCGGTAGAGTCGGAGTGCTAGCCGCGAGGATGGAGGTGAAAATGTCCGTCGGTTCGTACCTTGGCGAATGCCCCTCAAGTGTCTAGTCTGTCCTTGTGAGTTCGCGGGTAGGGAAATTTTCCAACAAATGGACATGAATTAATACCATGAACCGTTGCAGAACAGAGATTTGCGCGGACTCCCGTCCGGGACTACGACGCTCCGGTTTGCGGATAGAAATCAAACGGGCGGCAGGATTGCTTCTCAAGCGTGAGATGAATCGTTTGACTTTGTCTTCTTGGCAAGGGGCTTGGCCGCAGGGAAGTGCCCAGCGACTTCAGCCACTCGTCAGGACAGCAGGGTGGGCTCGATATTTTGCCGGCTCACCTGGGTCAAGTGCTCCCACAGACCGATGAAAGCGATCTCTTGGGTGAAATGTTCGAAGGCCGGGTGTGATGCACAGCCTCGACACGGGTTTTCGAGTTCAGGTCCCATCTTTTTGTTCCTACCACCGTGCCAGAACTTCTGCTCCTACTAACAAAACACCAATGAAATCTATGTTTTTGGGTGTTGGATCCGGGAAAGAGAATTGAACTTCCAGTTCACTCATCCTCATTGGCTATGGCTGGTGCCTCCGGCGTTGGCTTGGACGTTGTGGCTGGCTTGGCGGTCCGACGTGTCGCTCTCGCCCTGGCGACGATGGCTTGCGATTTTGCTCCGATTTATCGTTCTGCTACTACTGCTTGCCGGTGTCGCTGGGTTGCAATGGAAAAAGCCCCAGGAGGGAATGAATTCGTTCTTCCTTCTCGATCGTTCCGACTCAATCCCGAACGACCAACAGGAAGAGGCTCGAGAGCTTGCGAACCGGTGGGCAAAAAACAAACGAGAACAGGATAAGGCTGGATTTCTGATTTTTGGTTCCGATGCGGCGCTGGAGACCACGGCCACCGAGGTTGCTGGCGCGGAGAAGATCCAGGCGGTGGTGGGTAGCGAGCGGACGGACATTGCCGGGGCGATTCAGTTAGGCATGGCGGCCTTTCCCGAGAATGGCCAGAAGAAGCTCGTGCTGTTCTCCGACGGGAATGAAAACGTGGGCGACGCTTATGCAGCGCTCTTGGCGGCGAAGTCCCAGGGGGTTCTGATGGATGTCTTTCCGCTCGGCGCCACGCGCAGCGGAGATGTCTCCGTGCAGAAGCTCGGCCTTCCAGCGAACATAAAAAAGGGGCAGACCTTTGAGGCGAAAATTTTTGCCGTGTCTGACAAAGCGCAGGCCGCAAAGGTCCGGCTGTTTCGCAATGACCAATTGCTCGGCGAACAAAAGGTCCAACTTGAGGCGGGCAAGAACCTATTCACCTTCCCGCAAACACTCGATGAACCCGGCTTCTACGGCTATCAGGTGCAGGTCGAGGTGGAAGGCGATACCATCGCTCAAAACAACAAGGCCAGCAGTTTCACCAGCGTAAAGGGGGATCCCCGTGTCCTGATTGTATCGGCCGAGCCTGACCAGGACCGCACGCTGACCCGCGCGTTGAAGGAGGGCAAACTCGACGTGAAACTGACGGACCTCAGGGGATTCCCAGCCACCCTCGGGGAATTGCAGAGTTATGACTGCATTTTTCTGAGCAATGTCGCCGCGGGAGATCTTGGCATTGATCTGATGCGCCTCTTGGAAAGTGCCGTCCGGGATTTGGGCGTCGGTCTTGTCTGTGTCGGCGGCGACAACGCATTTGCGGCGGGCGGGTACCGCAACACGCCCCTTGAAGCGACACTTCCATTGGACATGGAGTTAAGCTCGAAGAAGGTTCTTCCCAGTGGAGCGCTCGTGCTTCTGATGCACGGGATGGAGTTCAACAATGGCAATCAGGTGGCCCGCGAAATCGCCCTGGCCGCGCTGGACGCTCTCGGACCCCAGGACGAAATGGGCATCGTGCTTTGGGATGGCACCAATCGCTGGTTGTTCGATCTGCAAAAAGTGGCCAACAAGGCGAATCTCGCTCGTGAAATCGCCGGGATGAACCAGGGGGATCTTCCCGACTTTCAGGGTCTAATGCAGTTGGCCTATGACGGCTTGAGGAAATCGTCGGCGAATCTGAAGCACATCATCGTTTTCAGCGATGGGGATCCCGGAGCGCCCAAAGACGGCCTCATGAAGGATGTCGTCGGCAGCAAGATTACGATCAGCACGGTGATGATTGGCGGTCACGTCCAGCCGAATACGATGATTAAGATGGCGGAGGAAGGAAAAGGTCGCTTTTACGATGTGAAATCAGCCGCCCAATTGCCGCAGATTTTTATCAAGGAGGCGGCTGTCATTCTTAAGTCCGCGATCATCGAGGAGCCGTTCAAACCGCAGGTAATAGGCTCCAGCGAACTCGTGCGCGGAATTGGCTCCGGAGAATATCCGCTCCTCCGCGGGTACGTCGCCACCACCGCCAAACCCCGGGCCGAGGTTCCCTTGGTCACCCACAAAGGCGACCCGCTCCTCGCCCACTGGCAGTACGGCCTCGGCCGGGCTGTCGCCTTCACGAGCGACGCCAAGTCGCGCTGGGCGCAGGACTGGCTTGGTTGGGGACGCTATCAGCAGTTCTGGTCGCAGACGGCCAATTGGGCTCTGCGTCGGATAGATACCGCGGACTTTAATACCGAGGTTAGCGTAGACAACGGACAGGGCGTCCTGAGCGTCGAAGCACTGGACGCCCAAGGTAACTACCGCAATTTCCTCAAGCTCCGGACCAAGGTCGTAAGTCCCAAGGGAACCTCGCAGGAGGTGGTACTCGAACAAAAAGGGCCCGGGCGGTACGAGGCGAAGTTTGATACCCGCGAGGTGGGCGCCTACCTGCTTAATCTGCAGGATCTGGATGAAACAGGAAAGATCCGCGGTTCGCAAGTACTCGGAGCAAGCGTCAACTATTCGCCCGAGTTCAATGCCTCCGAGCCGAACTTGAACCTCCTCCAACACCTCGCTGAACTGGGTGGCGGCAAACTTCTCGACACGACGGACAATCCGTTTTTGCTCGGCCGGATGAAAACCTTCCAACCGCGCGATTTATGGGAGGCGTTGCTCAAATGGATGGTCGTCTTGTTTATCCTCGATGTTGGGGTTCGGCGCGTGGACATCGACCGCGAGGAATGGGCGCTCTGGGTTGAACGACTCAAGCTGCGGTTGGGATTCGGTGATAGCAAAAAGGCTTTGGAAACCCAGGAATCACTCGGAAGTTTGTTGGCTCGGAAAGGGCAGGTCTGCACCACTCAAACGGCCGCCGGCAGCGCCGAGATCAAACCGTCGGTTGAACTTTTCCGTCCGAAACAAGCGCCAGCAGTTCCCGCTGGGAATCCGAGTTCCAGCGGCGCTACGCCGGCCTCGTCCACTGCCGTCAGCCCCTCGGATACCTCCGCGAAATCGGGCAGCACGTCCAGTCGTCTCCTCGATGCAAAACGCAGGGCGCAACGAAAGCGGTAGGGTCGGAGGTCAAAATTGTTGGGCCTCTCTTTTGGTTTTTGAGCACTTCGAGTTTGTGTTCTTGCAAACGGATCGAACAGTTGTTAGCGTTGGCGTCGCGATGTTCCAGCGTCCGCCCATGGGCGCTGCCCCTCGGAGACAGACCAACCGCCGTCCACCGCGATCACCTGACCTGTTACAAATTTCGATTCGTCGGATAATAACCATACGACCGCGGAATCAAGGTCTTCCGGCTGGCCGATCCGCCCGCCATCGAGGGGTTGCTTCGTACGAATGAACTCCAGAATCTCGGGATTGGCCTGTGCCCGGTCCGACATGGGTGTCGCGACCAGTCCTGGAGCGAGAACATTGAGTCGGATGCCATACGACGCATAGTACGCGGCGGCGGATCGCGTGAGGCCAAGAACGGCGGCCTTTGCCGCAGCGTAGGCGTGAGTTGGGAAGAAGGCAGGCGACGGGGAATAACCGAGCACGGATCCGCAATTCACGATGCTACCGCGCGTTTTCCGATGCAGGAACTCTCGGACCGCCGCCCGGTTGGAATGAAAAAGGGACTTGAGGTTTATATCCTGTGTGAATTGCCAACCGTCGTCGGAAATCTCATGCAGCGGACCGTCGCCTCGACGACGTCCGCTCCCACCGGCCACGTGGTAAAGGCCATCGAATCCACCGTGGGCATTTACGGCAGCAGAGATTGCGCGTTCTGCGGTGGAGGGATCGGTGGCATCACCGCGAAGCACGGTGCCGCGGTTTTTCAGTTCAATCTCGAGGGTTCTTATTTTTTCTGCATCGCGGCCGACGGCCACCACCGAGGCGCCTTCGCGGATACATGCGCGGACGGCTGCGAGGCCGAGGCCGCTCGTGCCACCGACAATGACGATCACTTTTTGGCCAAGGCGACCGTGCATTAATCCAGGTCCTTCCAATATAAGTTAGAGAATTGCACGGGTAATCCACCCGGCCGGAGAGCGATGGTACCTTTGGCTGGGATGCCCGGAGATCGATCGCCGGCGTTCAGATCTGTGCCGTTCAAATTCATGTTCCACCGGTCACCGCGGAGCGTTACCCGCAATCGATTCCATTCTCCGGGTGGCTTTTCAGCCTTCGGAGTGCCGGGATTGACACCGGCCAGGAGGGGGCCGAAGCGAGTCGACAGAAGTTGTCGCCAGTCGCCCGTGCGGTTCTTGTCGGGCCAGCGAAAATCGAGAATCAGCACGCCGTCTCCGTACTCGACGGTACTTGTCAATCCGGTGCCGGTTCCATTCGCAGACAAGGTCCAGTCCTGGACCTTCCAGCTAGACCCGGCGTCGCCGTCCGCTCGCCATCCACGCAGATCGACGCCGGTGTAGAGAGGGCGGAAACCATCCGCGGATTCCGCGATGTCGTTGGGGGCAAGTGCACGGGAAGCGGGCAATTCATGGATGCGCAGGTTTCGGAATTCTGCCGGACTGCCTTCGGACTCAAGTCCGATATAACCCTTCCGGGGAGTTGCCTGGTGGCCGCGGGTCACGACTTTTCCGTTTACTGCCAGTGCGATGTCGCCGTCGACACATTCCACCCGGTAGTGGTTCCACTCCGGCGACGGCTTCATCCGCCTTTCGGTGGGGAATGCGCGATCACCCCCGCGGCCATTTTTCGGGACCATTTTTGCGCCATGAATTGGGAATACATCGCCATCCGACGTGTACCCGGCCCCCTCCTGGCCATCCAGGACTTGGACTTCCACCGCCCGTGTGAACGGTTGACCGCGCGCCGTCACGGGATCCGACCAGATGTAGAATCCGGAGTTGCCGCCCGCTTTGAGATGACGCCATTCGAGTTCGACAATGAAGTTCTGGTACATCCGTTCCGTTCGGAGAATGCCGGTGGGGAAGCCGGTGCAATAGACGTTGCCATTCGTCATCCGAAATGTCTCAGGCGCGCAATTGACGTTCACCCAGCCGGCGAGATCATGCCCATTGAACAGGGGTACCATCTCCTGCGCAATCGGGCAGATTGCGGCGATCGCCAAGGATGCAGCTACGAAGGTGAATGGGTGGCGCATGCCCGTTTCAACCACAGATCCTTGCGGATGAACACATCAAATCGGCTGAAGCCTTTGGCGGCCGCTGCCCGTTATTTTAGACCGACCCGGCGAAAGCGCGTCTTGATGTGCTTCAGATGGAAGGCGACAGAACATAGTTTTTCGAGTTCGCCTTTTGCAAAATGCCGGGCGATAGCAGGGTCGGATTTGAGTTGGGTGAGGAAATCGGCATCCTCGCGACCTGCGTGCTTGGTGGCCCAGGTTTGCATCGCGTTCCGTTGGACGAGTTCGTAGGCCTCCTCGCGCGTCAATCCCTTGCGAATCAGGGCGAGGAGGACAGTCTGTGAATTCCACATTCCGAGGCTGAGACCGAGATTTTTTTTCATGTTCTCGGGATAAACCTGGAGTCCTTGCATGAGCCGGGACAACAAGCCGAGCATGTAATCGAGAAGTGTGCAGGAATCCGGGAAAATCACGCGTTCAACCGAGCTGTGTGAAATATCCCGCTCGTGCCAGAGGGCGACGTTTTCAAGTGCAGCCAGGGAATTTCCGCGGAGGACCCGGGACAACCCTGTCAGCCGCTCCCAGGTGATCGGATTTCGTTTATGGGGCATGGCGCTCGACCCCTTTTGTCCGGGAGTGAAGGGTTCTTCGGCTTCGAGCACTTCGGTCCGTTGCAGGTGTCGAAATTCGACAGCCCACCGCTCGATGCTGGCGCCAACGAGTGCCAGAATACTCATGAATTCGGCGTGTAGATCACGTTGCACTACTTGTGTGGCCAGCGGGGCAGGCCGCAATTTGAGACGGCTGCAAACGTAGGATTCAACACGCGGCGGCAAGTGGGCACTCGTGCCCACCGCTCCGGACAGCTTGCCCACGGCGACGATTTTTCGAGCCCGCGCCAACCGTTCCTCCGCGCGGCCGAATTCATCGTACATCAGGGCTAGCTTCAGCCCAAAAGTCGTCGGCTCCGCGTGGATCCCATGACTCCGGCCAATGCATACGGTGGACGCATGTTCGCGGGCACGGTGCGCGATTGCCTCCCGCACCTCCTGCACGTCGGTGATCAGAATATCTGCCGACTGCGTCATCTGGACCGCGAAGGCTGTATCGCCGATGTCACTGCTCGTCAGCCCAAAATGGAGCCAACGGCTCGCGGGATCTTGGATCTTCTCCGCCACGGCCGTTGTGAACCCGATCACATCATGATTCAGGGTTCGTTCCAGCTCTTTAGCGCGGGCGACAAGAGCTTCCACGTCCACGAGACAGGTGGCCACGCCCGCCTTCATTTTGGCAAAGTCACCGGCGGGAACGATTCCTTCCTTGACCAGCGCTTCGCTGGCAAGCAGTTCGATCTGAAGCCAGATCCGGAGCTTGTTTGCGTCGGTCCAGATGGCCCGCATCGCAGGTCTTGAATAGCGTTGAATCATTACCCTCCATCAAACCGTTGGATGCGGTCGGTGGAAACGAGAAATCTGCGGAAAAATTCGATCCAGGAATCGGGGCGCGGCGAATTGCTCGCGCAACCTTTTGTCGCATATGCAACAAAAGGTTGTGGTTTAATTAGAGGCAATGGAACGTGTGGAGATGCCACGATGCCGGGAGACGGACCCTTTAGATTACACGGGGTCCGGAGTCCTGGTGCTACTCTCTGGTGCTGCTCCGCAGCTTTGCTCCGAGCACCACCAACGTGTTGGCAAACATGAAAGATCGGTAAATCGCGAGCCGTGAGGATTGGAAGCACCCACAACATCGGGATGCGCCCTGAACGGCTTCTCGAATCACCATTTCGTTGGTTAAACGGTCTCTTTCCTGCTTGAGTTGTCGGCCTTGGTCCACTGGACCGGATGTAGTTTACCATTATTAATACATGACGAATGGGTGGATGGCATGGTTCGGGTGGTTGTTCACCGCGGTGTTCGCCGTGGGAGCATTCCCGCAGGTCACGTTGGTTAACCCGATCCGGGGAAAACCCGGGACCGTGGTCACAATTCTAGGCGACAATTTTGGTTTCGTGACCCGCGTGACCGTAGGCGGGGTCGATGCCCAAATTGTGAATCGATTGGTGCTCCAGATTGTTGTCCCGGCACAAGCGCGTTCGGGCCCAATCTACGTATACAATCAGCTGGGCTTCGATGATTCCGACGAAATCTTTCAGGTCGCACCGCGTATCACGGGGTTCACCCCGACGGGAGCATTGCCGGGAAGCCCAGATCCGGTGATTATCAAAGGGGCCAATTTTGAGAATCCTGGCTTCTTCGATCTTCCCCGCGTCTTCTTCGGATCGGTGGAGTCTCCTTCCGTGTTTCTGGCGGGCGACGATACGATTCAGGCCTCTGTTCCGTTCAATGCCAGCTCTGGACCGCTCTGGGTCTACACCTTTGCCGGTCAGGCGACGACCAGTTCCAATTTTTTCTTCCCTCCTGTCCTTCTTAAATTGGACCCGCCGGTGGTGAGGGCTGGCGCTCCGCTGAATTTGATCGGGCAGAGCTTAAGTGGGGTGACGTCTGTGGTGTTTCCAGGCGATATGCGGATCAAGCCCACGACGGTCAGCTCGACGAATGTGACGGTTCAAGTTCCGCTGGATTCGCCCGATGGATTGGTTTTTCTCGAAAACCCGAATTTCATCAGCTTCGGTCTTTATCTTTCAATGGCGCCTCAGATTGCATCCATCGAACCGGAGGCCGCTCCGGTGGGAGCTGTGGTCGCGCTGCGGGGCACGGGATTGCGCAACTTCACCCGCGTTGTGCTCGGAGGCAAGGCGACGTCTATCGCCAGCAATGTTCCGCCCCGATTGGTTTATGTATTCGTGCCGGCAGGCGTTGCCACGGGGCCGGCGACGGTGGTCACATCCAACGGGACTAACACCAGTTCCGCGCTGTTTTACGCGCCACCAGCGATTGATTCGGTTTCTCCTACAGGCGGAAAAGTTGGAAGTGCTGTCCTTCTCAAAGGCCACAATTTTACCGGACTTACCAATCTTTCGCTCGGAGAGCTCACTGTATCGCCGGTGTCGGTGACAAACACCGAAGTGAAACTGGTGATTCCGTTGGAAGCTAAAACGGCTCGGTGGATCATTCGGGCACCGGGTGGAAGTGTGACCAGTGCCGCTCCCTTTCAAGTGCTGGGGAACGAACCCATCCTCTCGAGTTTTACACCCGACTTCGGGACTGCGGGAACGGTGGTAAAGGTAACCGGGACCAACTTAGCCACCGTTACGAAAGTCACGTTTTCCGGCATTCCGGTGGTGCCAACTATTCTCACAGACAATGCGTTGACAGCGAAGGTGCCGGCCGGTGCGGTCACTGGCCTCATCCGGGTTGAATCACCGACGGGGGTGGGAGTCTCGCTCCGCGAATTTCAGATCGGTGACGAGGCGGATTTGCAGGCAACCCTCTCGACTGTATCGGAGGCTGCTGCGAGCTCGATCGTGTCGGTTCGGCTCGAAGTTCGGAATCGGGGCCCGCTCACAGCAGAGCCTGCCACCGCCGGAATTAGTTGGAACTCGGGTGGAGCGTTTGTCGCTGCGGATACGGGCCAGGGAACACTGGAGCGGTTCGGTTCCGCCTTGACCTGGAAGTTGAGTGTGCTCGGCATGAATGGGCTGGCGATCCTGGATCTCAGACTGCAGTTGTCCGGCGTCCAAAACTTGGAAGTCACCGCTAGCATCCAAAGTGACCGTCCAGACAATAACTCCGCCAACAACTTGGCCATAACCACGGTTCAATGGGTGGTTCCTCAACTCCAGGTTGCCGTCGTACCCGCCGGGATACAACTCACGTGGCCGATTGCCGCCATCGACTTTGCCCTGGAATCATCCCCGGGAATTGCGCCTCCGGCGTGGACTGCGGTGACGGTAAATCCAATTCTGACGGCGAAATCGGTGCAAGTGGTAATCCCGCAGACGGCGAATCGACAGTTTTACCGACTGCACCTGCCCTAGGCGCGATCCGTTCTGCCATTTCAAGTAGCGAGCAGCGAATGATTGGGCTGTGGACTTCCCGCGACCTTCTGCGAATACTCGCCGCGTGACGTTTTCGGTTACGGAACTCACCGACGCCCTTCTTGCCAGTTACAGTAAGCATGGCGGCATCAATCGTTTGGATGGTGTCAATCTGCCGTCCAAGGGAGCTGTCGTGGAGATTACCCTGGACCTGCTGCGGTTGGTATTCCCCGGTTTTTTCGACGACCGCGTCATACATTCCTCTGAGTTGAAAGCCGAGACGGCACTGCGGCTTGATTCTGTCGCCGGACGTTTGGAGGACGAAATTTACAAGAGCTTGCGGTGTTTTGAAAATGCGGGCGGGGCCTCGAACGATCCTCGGCGCGCGTCTCATGAGCTGACCACCGATTTTCTTGGGCAACTTCCGCGCGTTCGGGAACTCCTTCAAAGTGATGTGGAGGCCGCATTCCAAGGGGATCCGGCCGCACGCAGTCGGGAAGAGATCATCGTGGCTTATCCCTTTGTGGAGGCGGTCGCCGTGTACCGCCTGGCCCATGAGTTACATTCTCGGGGTGTATCGCTGCTGCCGCGGATCATGAGCGAATGGGCTCACAGCCGCACCGGGATGGATATTCACCCCGGTGCTACCATCGGATCCCATTTTTTTGTCGACCATTGCACGGGGACGGTGATTGGGGAAACCAGCCGTATTGGCCAGCATGTAAAATTATACCAAGGCGTCGGGCTTGTTGCCCGATCGCTGGCGGCGGGGCAGGCCCTGCGCGGACAGAAGCGGCATCCAACGCTTGAAGACTCCGTAACGATTTATGCGAACGCCACGATTGTCGGTGGCGATACGGTGATCGGTTCCGACAGCACCATCGGGGCCAATGTCTTTCTGATGCACAGCGTCCCAGCCGGCAGCCTCGTGCTGATGCAAGACACCGAACTTCAGGTGTTATCCAAGAAAGATCGAGCTCAGGCTGCCGTCGATTTTCAGATCTAAGAAGCTGCCTTCACTCTTCAGGCAGGGATGCCTGCCGATAGAAACGTCGGAAAGGGTCTGAGGGTCATAAGAAGAGCCACCAGGCGCCTGCTCCAAACGCCATGGCCGAGCAGCCGTACATCAGTCCTTGCCAGACGGCTGCACCCCGTTGCGCTGCCCGTCCGGCAAGAGCTCCAAGGATTGCAGAGAAGCCGGCCATTGCCGCGACCGTTCCGGCGGCGAAACAGCCGAGGTAAACGATCGAATCGGCTATGGTTGGCAGGGCCAGGGCGGGAAGGATGCCAAGAAAATGGGAACCGCCTGCCAGTCCGTGCAAGGTACCAATCCCCACCGCTGCATGAGTGTGGGCGTGGGCGTGGCTTTGAGTCACTGTCTCCACGTGGGCGTGAGTTGGACCATGGAAATGAGCGTGGGCGTGGTCCGGACCGTCGTGCCCGTGGAGGTGGACGTGCAGTTGAAAACGGAGTGCCTTGCGTAGGCTCCACCAACCGAGTCCGAGCAGCATGACACCGACGAGTCGTTCGCTGATGTTTGAGAATCGTTCGATCGGAGCGATTTCGCGAAGGGCTAGTGCTATCCCTCCGACGATTGCCAGGCCAGCAGAGTGGCCGAAACCCCAGCGAATTCCATGACACCACGCACGACGATGCCGGCGGACTGCCAGAGGCGCGACGGCGACCCAGTGGTCCGGGCCGGACAGCACGTGAAGAAATCCAGCGACGAAACCGGTCAGAGCCAGGAGCATGCGGTCGAAAGACTGGGGCAGAATCCGTCCAGTGCCAATATGTAACATGAGACGACTCCCGGGACGCGTCCGTGTTCTTTGCTGGTGTCCACGGGTTCACGTCATGGGCAGAAGGCCGGGCGCCAAAAATCGTGGTGCAGGTTATGACTGCATTCTCGGTAAATCGTATTTTCCGTTGGCAGATTCCTGCTGCGAAGTAGTGTCCTGCCTGCACATGAACGTTGAACTCGCGTATGGCCAAGGGCATCGATCCGTCCGGTTTCCCGTCGGCCGGACCACGGTCATTCGGCCAACTTTCCGCCCTGGATTGTTGGACGAGCAGGCCGCAGTCCTGTCGGCTCTTCGGAATCCGATTGGCACTCATCCCCTGCGCGACTGGATCCGGCCGACGAGCCGGATCTGCATTCTTTTTACGGACATCACACGGGCCACACCGAATGAACGCCTGATCCCGTGGCTGCTCGCCGAGCTGGAGGGCCTGGTGCCGCGAGAGAACATTACGTTGCTGAATCAGTTGGGAACGCATCGCCCGAATTCGCGGGACGAGCTGGTAAAGATGCTGACGCCTGCCGTGATGGATGGGTACCGCGTTTTGAATCACGAACCCGAGAATGAGGGTGCCTGCATCGCGCTCGGCGAAACCCGTACTGGAGTTCCCGCGTGGATCAACCGCCACTGTGTGGAGGCCGACGTCCGCATCGTCACCGGATTCATCGAGCCCCATTTTTTTGCGGGATTCAGTGGTGGCCCCAAGGGAATCATGCCGGGCGTAGCGCACGTTGAGACGGTGATGAGCAACCACGGCGCCCACAACATCGGTGACCCGCGCGCAACCTTTGGCATCACCGAAGGCAATCCGCTCTGGGAGGAGTTGCGCGACATCGCGCTGCGCGCCGGCCCGAGTTTCCTCGTCAACGTCACGCTGAATGAATCCCACCAGATTACGGGGGTCTTTGCGGGCGATCTCCTGGGCGCCCACAAAGTGGGAATTGAATTCGTGCGGGAATCGGCGATGCAAAAGGTTCCGTCCCCGTTCGAGGTGGTGGTCACCACAAATAGCGGTTATCCGCTCGATATGAATCTCTATCAGGGTGTGAAGGGAATGAGCGCGGGCGCTCGAATTCTTCGCGAAGGCGGAATGTTGATCCTTGCTGCCGAATGCCGGGAAGGCGTCCCAGCGGGAAGTCCACTGGACAAACTGCTGCGAAGTGTCGGATCTCCCGAGGAGGTTCTTACCCGCCTCGCCACACCGGGTTTCGTTCGCCCCGAACAATGGCAGGCTCAGATCCAGGCGTTGATCCAGCGTCGCGCCCAAGTACTCGTGCATTCCTTAATTCCCGATGCTGTGTTAGCGGCCGCTCATTTGAAGCCGTGTCCGGACATCGCGGCAGCGGTCCAGGCGGAGCTCGACCGGCGCGGACCGAATGCCCGGGTCGCCGTCCTTCCTCAAGGCCCCTTGACGATTCCCTATCTGGGATGAGGTCTAATAGTGCAGAGAGCCACGGAGTCGTTAAAAAAGGTGTCATGCACTTCCGTTTGCTAGGAATTCCTGGGAGAGGGCCCGAGTGAGGGCGAGCATCCAATCGAAGTGGATTCGAGGTTGGGTTGGTGCACGGGTCCCAGCCCTGGTTGGGCTGTTCGTATTTGGAGAATTCCACGTCATGGCGGTGAATCCATTGCGGCGGGGAAGAATTCCAAATGTCGTCGTCGTTCTCGCCGCGGAATTGGGTTACGGGGATCTCAGCTGCCAGGGGCAGACGAATTTTGTGACTCCGAATCTCGACCGCTTGGCGAGGGAGGGAATCCGCTTCACAGATGCCTATGCAGGCAGCCCGCATGATGTTCCGTCCCGATGCTCGTTTATTACCGGCAAGCACAGTGGCCGCGGGCGGGTACGCAGCGAGATCGCGGAGGCGCTCCTGCCACAAGACGTCACGCTCGCCGAGGTTCTACGTGTCGGGCAGTACACGTGCGGCGCCATGGGACAATGGAGCCTGGGCGGCAAGGGCACCACAGGCCACCCGTTGCGCCAGGGTTTCCACGAATTCTTCGGCACTCTAAACGAACGGGAGGCCGAGGAATTTTATCCGGCGAGTTTGTGGCGTAACGAATGGGAATTCTCACTGAAGGGGAATGAAAAGGGTGGCCGTGTGAATTTTGCCCCCGACCGTTTCCTCGACGCGTCGCAACAGTTTCTTCGGATTAATTCCGATCAGCCTTTTTTTCTTTACCTCGCTACCACGCTCCCACGGGGCGACAGAACCTCCGGCACCAACGATCTGCCAAAGGCCGAACTGGGCCCATTCGAGCATAAACCTTGGACCTCCTCAGAAAAGGCGAAGGCCGCTATGGTCACCCGCCTCGACGAAACAATCGGTGTCGTGATCACAGTCCTGCAACAGTTGAAAATCGACGATCAGACACTGGTGATTTTCAGTAGCGTTACCGGACCCGACATTGGCAACGGAGGGGCCCCTGCAATTCTTCAAGGCTCGGGGCCATTTCGAGGCGGCAAGGGTGATCTTCACGAGGGTGGCATCCGGATTCCGTTGATTGCCCGTTGGCCCGGCACAATTGCCCCGGCCCAGCTTTACAAAGGCCCAATCGCAGCCTGGGACATTTTGCCCACCGTAGCTGAAGCGTCCGGTATTGAGCCGCCCACTGGGCTTGACGGAATTTCGTTTGCCCCAGCGCTGCTCGGAAAACCGCAGCTCAGAACTCACGCCTACCTCTACTGGGAAACGCACGGAAAACAGTCCGGCCGGGCGATTCGGGTGGGCGACTGGAAGCTCGTGATCCCCGACACGTCTCAGCCGCCTGAATTGTATCAGATTGCTTCAGACCCGGGAGAGACAAACAACCTGGCGGCTGCCGATGCCACTCGGGTGGAATCACTTCGGGACCAGATGGCCAAGGTCGCCGACCCGTGGATACCTCCCGCCGCAGTGGATCCAAAAGCCGGTGCATCCCGGCCGTGATACGAGCGTGCGTGCAACCCACGGAAATGGCAGTTGGATCGAATCGGGGCATCAAAAGCGCCTGCTTCCGCTGTCGTTCCGGGATCGACTGCCCTTTCCGCGAGAGGCACCGCCGGAGGGGAGGGGAGGGGGATTTTGCAACCTTGAATCTCCGCCCTCAATGTGTAAGTATTTCCAAAGATGAACGTACTCGTTACCGGTGGCGCCGGCTATATTGGCTCGATCTGCGTTGAGGAATTGTTGAGTTCCGGAATTTCGGTGACCGTGTTTGACAACCTTATCGAAGGCCACCGGGCCGCGGTGGATCCGAGGGTATCCTTGATCGTGGGAGACCTCTCAGACCGGGCGGCGATTCTTGCGGCCCTTGGGAAGGCGCAGGCCGAAGCGGTTATTCATTTCGCGGCCTCTTCGCTGGTGGGTGAATCGATGAAGAACCCAACCAAGTACTTCAAGAATAATGTCGCAAATTCGATCAACCTCCTCGACGCCTGCGTGGAGTCCGGGGTCCGAAAGTTCGTGTTCAGTTCAACGGCAGCCGTGTATGGCAAGCCGGATCGCCTGCCCATCGATGAGTCGCTCGCGAAGAAACCGGTAAACCCGTACGGTGAATCGAAGCTGATGATTGAGCGGATGTTAGGGTGGTATCGGCAGCTGCACGGCATCGAGTTCGCCGCGTTTCGCTATTTCAATGCGGCGGGAGCCAGCGAGCGGTTTGGTGAACATCACCGCATTGAAACCCACCTCATCCCCAATATTTTGAAGGTCGCCCTTGGGCAAAAACCCTGTGTGGAAGTTTTCGGAACGGACTATCCGACACCCGATGGCACGTGCATACGTGACTATATCCACGTCGCTGACCTCGCGCAGGCTCACATTCTGGCGCTGCAGCCTGGAAAACAGGGGTGCTTTAACTTGGGCAACGGCAACGGCTTCTCTGTCCGCGAAGTAATCGATTCCTGCCACCGTATCTCCGGCCAGTCAATCCAGGTCATCGAGCAGCCGCGGCGTGCAGGAGACCCTCCGGAACTTGTTGCTGCCGCCGACATGGCCTTCGACGAATTGGCTTGGAAACCCCGGTTCACCGCCATCGATTCGATTGTGCAGACTGCGTTCTCGTGGCACCAGCGGCATCCCGACGGCTATCCCCAATGACCCTGCTGCCGGTCGCCGCTCGCGAACTTATCGTGGCCGCCCGAAGGCCTGCGACGTTTCACACCCGGATGGGCATCGCGCTGCTGGGCATCGCAGTTGGCTTTCTCGTGCTGCTGACTGGGAGTATCCGGGGTTTCCAAGGAGATATTGGCGGGCTCCTGTTTATCTGGATCTCGGGAGGGGCGTTCCTTTTTTGTTTGTTCGCCGGAGCGTT
Source organism: Pedosphaera sp. (assembly GCA_009695205.1). Taxonomy (GTDB): domain Bacteria; phylum Verrucomicrobiota; class Verrucomicrobiia; order Limisphaerales; family UBA9464; genus SIBK01. The sequence continues at coordinate 22,373 of SIBK01000078.1, forward strand.
TCTGACCTCAGACAGCCTGAGCGAGGAGAAGCGTGAAGGGACGCTTGGGCTTTTGTTCCTGACCGATCTGCACGGCTACGACATCGTAGCAGGGAAGCTACTGGGGGGAGGGTTAAACGCTTTGTGCGGGGTCCTCGCGGCTCTACCGGTCCTGGCACTCTCCTGGACGCTCGGTGGCGTGACCAATGGGGAGTTTTGGAGAGTGGCCATCGCACTCGTCAACACGTTGTTCGTTTCGCTCGCCGTTGGACTGTGGGTTTCGAGCGGCATGCGCTCGGAAATTCAGTCTCTCACGCGGACCGCCATGGCCTTGTTGCTCCTCGCTGCGGTCCCGGTTTTCCTCGGTAGACTTCCCGTCAACTGGCACCTCACCTTCATCGGAATTCGTATCCTGAGTCCGTTGACACTGTTTTGGCATGCCTACGCTCGACTCTACGAGGTCGCCGGCAATGCTGAAATCTACTGGCTGTCCCTGGCAGCGACTCACGGGGTTGCTTGGCTGCTACTTGTGAGGTCTGGATGCACCATTCCAAACCGGTGGCAGGACAACCCTGGGAACAGGACTCCGGGCTTCGGTGACAGTCCACGAAGCCGAATTCGGGAATCGCTGCTTCGCCAAAATCCGATGCTAGCCCTGGCCGTCCGAATGAACCCGCTGAACCGCTACGTCTGGCTTTCGGTGGCGGGCGCGTTGGCGATGGAAGGAGCGGTACTGACCGCCGGATCCCCGGCATCCGCAACCGGCTTAGTGGTCTATTCATTCAGTTGGTATTTTCTCCTGCTCGCACCCTTGAAGATCCTGTTTGCTTGGCAGTCGTGCAGGCTTTTTAGCAGCTTCCGCCGCGACGGGACCATGGAATTGCTTCTCACGACTCCTTTGACAGATTATCACGTGATCCAGGGACAACTCCGCGCACTGCACCGAACCTACATGCTTCCTGTGACCTTCTGGTTTGTGGCGGCTCTAGCGCTGCCGATCATCCTCGGGCTGCTAGCAAATGGGCTTGTCCAGTTCTACCAGTCGGGCGCGTTCGCATCCGTCCCCATTGTGTGGGCGGGCGTCGGCTGGACCATGCTGAATCTCTGGATTGATCTTCGGACGATTGCCTGGGTTGGATTTTGGCGAGCTCTGACCGAGAGGAAACCGTCAAGCGCCTTCAGTCGGACCGTTCTTGCCGTAATCATCCTGCCTCACGTTCTTTTTTGCGTGCCATCCCTGATCACCAACTCCATCCAGCTCAGTTGGGCGCGGGGGCGCTTCTACGTCAACCTTCGAGCAATTCTTCAGGGAATCCGCGACCCCTTCCGACCCGCCCCGTTCGGCTAACCCGACTTGGCGGATTCGAAGGGGAGAAAATTGTAAGCCGTTGCAAACCAAGGCGAAGATTTCAAAAGTCTTCACTACACGAGCTCAGTCGGCAGGCATGGATAGAGGGGTGATTTTGGGCGGTGGCTGTGGCGGTAACTGAAGTTTCA
>SIBK01000079.1 GCA_009695205.1 Pedosphaera sp.
GCCTTTCACCGCCTCCAAAGCCACCTGGGCCTTGAAAACCCCACTGTGCTTTTTTCGTTGTCGTTTCATCGTGCTCTTCCAGTTGTCCTGATGGTTTCTCTTCACTCACCATCTAAACCCCTGGTCTAGTTTTTGGGGAGCACTATAGGGGTCTTGTTCAACAAGAGCCAGACTAGCCTGCTTCAATGTCCTGGAGGTAAAGTTGGAAACATCACAATCCCCAACAGCGTCACCAGCATTGGTTACGCTGCGTTCAATTTCTGCACCAGCCTGACGAGCATCACGATCGGCAACAGCGTCACCAGCATTGGGCAGGAGGCGTTCTATGGCTGCACCAACCTGACGAGCGTCTATTTCCTAGGGAATAAGCCTGCAATCGGCACTGGCGTATTCGACAACGCCAACCAAGTCATAGTCTATTACTTGCCGGGAACCACAGGCTGGGGGGGCAAGGTTTGGTGGTCAGCCAGCCAAGCTGTGGGACCCACTGACACTGCCGCGCGCTACGAACTTCAGCGTTAAATCCGGGCAGTTCGGGTTCAATGTCACCGGCACCAGCGGCCTGTTGTTTGTCGTGGAAGCTGCCACCGACCTCGTCCATCCGGTCTGGACGTCCGTGAGCACCAACACCCTCACTGCGGGCACGGCCGCCTTCAGCGATCCGCAGTGGCAGAATTATCCAACCCGCTTCTATCGCATAATCGCGGAGCGTCAAAAAACCGATGTCCTATCAATGACAAGTGCACCGCTGGTTGGCAGAGTTCGCAGGACTGCCTCACATTCGGGGCCGAATCGGATGCCACTGTTCTGCTGCGTCTTTTTGCGGCTGTAGGTGATGAGTCGGTCCGTCCAATCGATATCTTCAGCCGTCAAGCCTGCCACGTCTGAGCTGCTGCCCCCAGTGTGCCAGCAAAGGGCGTAGAACGCTTGACGTTCCGGGTTCAGCTCACGCATCCATGATGCTTGCGTGCTCCTCTTTTGAAATTCCTCGCTTCGGCTTGTGTCGCACCTTCGGCAACCGCTTCTTCAGCAGGATCGGCTTCGGCAACCAGCCGCAATCCACAGCGAAGTTCTGAAAGCGGAGGAGGTAGGTGTTGGTGGAAACCGCGCCGCGGTTGAGGGCATTGAAGATGTCTTCGGCATGGGTCCGAAGAAGGGGGAGCTTCAAAAGCGGGGTGATGGCTTTGTCCTTGCCCGCTCGCTCAATGCGAATCCGAGTTGATGAGCCTTCGGGATGGGTCGCAGCGTACGTGCCGATGACGTCGGCCCATGTACGCTTCTCAGCGTCTGGATCGGCTGCGCCAAGGTAAGCGACGCCGACCCGGAATGAAAGGTCCCGACTCTCGGCCGCTTCGTTTTTGGCCTACCAGAGGCGGGTGGCCCCGGCTTTGTCAGTCGTTTTCAGGCTCGTCTGCCGATGGGTGACAGTGTCTTCGATGTAGTAGGTGCCATACGCGCCCTCCAAGAACAGGCGGTACCGATTGGTTTGAGCAGGTTTTTCCTTTATGGCCAACAGCCTAAGCGATGCTGGCCGAGGTCCGTTAACCCGGTCTAAAGCCCAACTGCCGGAAGGTGGCGGAAGGTGGTTCCGGCACTTTGTCACTGACGAATCCACTGACGAATGCAGTGAAAAGTGGGCGATTTGCTCCAGAAAGTCCTGATTTTTTCGGGAAAACAGGCTGGAGGCGAGGGTCGGAATCGAACCGACGATGCAGCTTTTGCAGAGCCGTGCCTTACCACTTGGCTACCCCGCCCCGTTTCTTCTCAAGCCCATTGCCCAAGATCACGCGGACTCCCAAAACGTCGAGGGTTTTTCAACCGGGGTCAAGGGGAAGACAACTGTTCTTCCAATGAACTCACTCGCTCACTCCCCAATTTCAGGCGTTTTTCGTCCGGTGCAAGGACACTTCTCTCGTAGTAAGCCCTGTTTCTAACTTCGCAGCAGCACCAGGCCGCAGTTCATCTCTCTTCGATCACTTGGTTTGGGTGTTCTCATCCGATGACATGCAAAAGGTACGACATCACTCCGGAACACACCATCGAACTCAAAATGTGCGCTGTGAAGCCATGATCCGCTGCAGGAAAGTGGTTTGCGCGGACTCCCGTCCGCAGCTGGAGTTTGGACATTCTTGGCGACATTCACAGCCCGTTGGGCCGCCCGGTTCCGGAATGGCCAATCTCCAGACGCAGACTGCCGTCCGCGACTACGGGGCGCCCGTTCATGGAGAGCAAAGTTTTCCAACGAATGGACATGAATTGGGACCATGAACCGTTGCAGGGGATTGAATTGCGCGGACTGCCGTCCGCGACTACGACGGGACGGTTCATGGTTGGGAGAATCATTCAGATTTCACAATCAACCCGCTCAATTGCTGCTGGAGCGCCGTTTCGGCCGCAGCGAGGTCTGGATAACCCCAGGCAATCAATTCCAACGTCCGCTGGCCCAGGTTGCGCCGACCGAACCGGACCGCTTCCAGCCGGCTGGAAAGCTTCCGATTCTCAAGCACTCGCGGTCCTTGGATGCGGATATCTTGCCAGCGGTAATGGAAGGCGAATAGTGCGCGGCCGCGATCCCGGAAGACATAGCGCTGAAAGGGAAGTTGCAAGTCTCCAACCGCAAAATCACGGGCCGGCTCCTGCCGTTCCAGGATTCGCCCGGAGGCGGGCAGGCAGACGTCCGGAGAATGATTGGCAGCAAGTTGCGACTCGGTCCCACTTCCCTGCCAAACGAAGAAGAACATCTGCCAGATTCCTCCGTCGGGTTTCGTCCACGTCGCGGCTTTGCCCGATTGATAGCGCAAGAGTGAAATTGCGCGTGCCGGAACGGTGACTTCCTTCCAGCCGTCCTGAGGCGGTGGCCAGCGCACGGTCCATGTTGGCGCCAGATGGGCTCCGCGCTCGTGAAACCGATACCAACCTTCCGTGGTCAACTCGACACCGATCAGAATCCCCACCAGGAGCGGGCCGACCCAGAGGGGGAACGGAGATGGGGGAACAGGGAGCGGGGAGTAGGGCGCGGAGGGTCGGAGAAGGAGGACTGCGGACGGAAAACGGACGGCTGCGATTGGGCATTGGCCTCCGCGCTCCCCGCTCCCCGCCCCCGCCCCCTCCTTCCTTCCCAACGCTTGGCGGATCCTCCATAGCCCGACGAAACAAATCAGAAGCAGGGCGATCCCGGTGGGATCGTGCCAAGGTTCCATCACGGCCGGACCGTCGTGATCGCATAACCAGACGAGCGTGAACGTCCTCCCGGCATTGCAGAGCAGAGCGAGTGCAATCCCCGAAACGATCAGGAAAAGGCGACGCCACGCCATGAGCTGATAGAGCTCACCGAAGAACAAGCCAAGCATGAGCGTTGCTTGCAAAGAACGAATTCCGCTGCAGGCTTCGTCAATACCCGCCCAGCCGTGGCTCGTCTCGATTACATTGCCGTGCTGCGACACCGGCACGCCACACCAGGCGAGGACGTTTACGATCATTGCCGCATTCAGGCGGCTCAATCTCTGGATGAGATAGTTTTCGAAACTCGTCCGCCAGGGGACTGAGGTCAGGAAGAAGGCGACCGGAAACCAAAAATGTCGGACCCACGACCTGCCTCCCATCCGATGGATCAGGATGAGAGTTACACCGATGGCTAGCAGCGCGGACGTCCATTGCAGGGGGCGCCAGCCTGGATTTGCGGCCTGGATCACTCGCAGGGCGAGGAGAATGGCGCCTGCGGTTCCGAGGCCGACCGCGAATGCGCGCGAGTGGCCACGGAGAGGAACGGGCGTGGGGGCATCCGACAATCGTTCGAACGCCAGATAGCCGCATAGGAAGGGAACACTCCAGCCGTATCCGTAATTTGACAGGTAATACCATTGGGGAGCCAGATGAAGGATGCACAAGGCCCACCAGAGCGCGACGCCTGCAAGAACTAATCCGTTCATATTCTCAATGAGTGCATATTCCGAAGCGCCAGAGAACCGGGGCACTCCAAGGCACTCCAAGGCGTTCTTGTGATTCGCATTGCAAATTCCGCAACCGCATCGAGTGTCTTGAACTTGTGTCGTGGAACCGCGTTATCACGTTCGTAGCCAGACGTCTCGGTTGGATCCCAAGAACGAGCGGGCGCGGACGGTCGTGTTGATGGTAGGGATCCTCTTGGTCGTGGTGGCCGGCGTGGCGGCGCGGCCAGCATGGCGTGCTTTGTGGGCTTGGCGGGTGCATCGGCTGGTCGTGCGTGCGGAAGACCTCATCGGCACAGGGGATTGGCAGCATGCCAGCCGGAAGGCGAGTGCGGCGTTGGTGCTCGAGTCGAATAACCCGGAGGCCCTCCGGTCCGCGGCTCGCGCGCAAGCTTTGGGCGAACGACCTGTCGCTATTCCGTTGTGGATAGCGTACCTTGCGACTGGCCGCGCAACCTCGGCGGAGCGGCGTACCTTCATCCAGCTCGCCATCCGGTTCGGAGCCTTCGACGTCGCACCGGCGGAACTCCTGCGAATGCTGCCGGGTAATTGGAACGATGCTGAGCGCCTGTTTTATGGGGCGCAACTCGCCGCTGCATTTCATGATTTCGATGAAAGCCTGCACTATGTCGATCTGGCGGAACAATTCGGGCCTACCAATCTCCAATCCCGTCTCTTCGGTGCGAATCTTCGGTCCCAGTCACCCAACGCAGTCGAACGTCAGCACGCCCGGAGCACACTCTTTGATCTGATCTCGCTCACCAGTGGCATGGGGATTCAAGCGATCGAAATTCTGGCTCGTAATTCCGAACTTTCCGCCCCAGACCGTTCACGATTATTGCAAGAATTGGGGAAGCATCCACTCGGGGGCGCCTGGCGAACGTCTGCTCGAATTGGGTCTGTCCATTGCAGCGTCCCCGCACCCAGACCGCCAGTCGGGGATTCTCGAAACTGCGTTGCGAACGTGGGGCAGCAAGGACGCTACCAATCGTGCGGCCTTAGGGTCATGGTCGAACGGTCGGCGGTGGTATGAGTTCACGCTTCGGGTCGTTCCCGACGACCAAGCGACGGCTGATGGGCGCCTGTTTACCGTGCACCTGGACGCCTTGGCGGGACTCGGCCGATGGAAGGAAGTGGTCGCCTTGTTGGATCTCCCAAAGAATCCGTTTTCGAAAGTGGTTACGGCAGCATATCGAGCGCAGTCGGCGCGGGCCTTGAACGACGCGCAACTCGCCGCCGTTCACTGGCGTCGGGCAGCTGAAGCAGCGGGTGACGATCCCAAGGAGCTGGCATTTTTGGCCGGTTACGCGAATGCGGCGCGCGAATGGGAGCCGGCACGCGAAGCTTACCGACGCCTCACGGAAGTCACCCCCGAATCCTGAGCGGCTCGATTGGCCTTCTCCGTCTTTCTGCAGCGTCATGGAACGACCGTGGAACTCCGCGACTGCATCCGGTCCATGAGCAATCAATGGCCCGATCATTCGGCGCTTCGGAACGATCTCGCCTATTTGAACTTATTATTGGGCTTTGAGATCGACGCGGGCCTTCATACAGCCGGGTATCTGGTGGAACAGTTCCCTGAAAGCGTGCCATATCGCGCCACGCTCGCCCTGGCCCTGGTGCAGAATCGGGAATTCATCAAGGAGTGGGAGGTATTTGCTGGGCGGGATCTGGATTGGCGTCTGGCCATGCCAGGACATCACGCCGTTTATGTGGCGACCCTCCTCGGTACAGGCCGCGGTGTTGAGGTCCGCGAGCACGGCCGTCAAATCGATCGGGCGATGATCCGACCGGAGGAGTTCACCCTCGTGGCGCCCGCGCCAAGTCATTGAGCCCTCTATCGCTAGTTTTGCTGGGCAGAATCGCTAAACATAGCGCGTTGCATTTTTCCGAAACACTTGCCAACGCACTCCATTTGCTCCCAGCTGAAGCCTCTGGCCGGTATTCAAATGAACGTCCAAACAACTACGTCAGAAATAAGGCGACCGCGTGACGGGCGTTGGGAGCCCCCTGTTCCTTTTGAAGGTGCCCAATGTCAGCCGATAAGCATTCCGGGGGGGCCCTGCGGATACTCATCCTTTCCCAGGTGTTCTGGCCAGATACTGCGTCCACCGCGCAGCATGTCTTTGATCTTGCCCGCGAACTGGTCGCGCGAGGCCACTCCGTGGAGGTGCTCGCGAGCCGTTATCCGTACGAGAATCCCAGCCATCGCTACCCGGCCTTCGAAAAGCACGACGGAGTTCAGATTCATCGTTTGCGAAACACGGGATTCGGGAAAGGGCGGATGTTGGGCCGAATCATCGACTCACTGACGTTCAACCTGCTAATTTTCTTGAAGTTGGTTGGACGACGTCGGAACAGCCTGGATTGGTTGATCGGCATGACCTCCCCGCCGCTGGTGTCATTTGTCGGGATACTTGTGGCTCGTTGGAAAGGATGGCGATTTTGTTATTGGGCGATGGATTTGCAGCCGGAGTTGGCTATTGAGGCCAGTCTGTTTCGGGCGAACTCATTTCCTGCGCGGCTGTTGATGGCGATGGGCAGAAGAGTGTTTCAGAAGGCAGACCTGATTGTGGCCCTGGACCACTACATGGCCGAACATATTCGCGAAACCAGGGGGGCGGCGAAGGTCACAGTCCTGCCGGTATGTCCGGTGATGCAGCAACCGTGCTGGGCTGGAGACCGCCGGCAGAATCCGTTCCGACTAGCCAACGGATTTGGAGACCGATTCGTCGTCATGTATTCAGGCAACCAGGCGATCATGCATCCACTCGATACCCTGTTGGAAGGAGTGCGCGAGCTCCGCGATGACCCCCGTTTCCTGTTCGTCTTCATCGGAGGAGGCGTGCGTAGTTCCGAGGTTACCCGGTTTCGCGAACAACACGGGTTGGATAATATCCGGCAGTTGCCGTACCAGCCGGGGTCGGAAATTCACATTTCCCTGGCAGCGGCGGATCTGCACGTGGTGGTGATGGGCAACGGTCAGGTCGGGTTCACCCATCCAAACAAAGTCTATGGGGCGATGTATATTGGGCGTCCGTTTCTTTTCCTGGGTCCAAAAGCTAGCCATGTCGGCGAATTGATCAAGGTCTGCCCCAAAAACCTCCACGCCGCCCACGGGGACACCGCCTCGCTGGTGCGCCAGTTGCGCAACTTTGTGGAAGCCGGACCCGCTCACTGGCGGGCGGCCGGCGATTCCAATGCGGAATTCGCTCAGCAGCAGTTTGATCCCCGCACGCAGATTGCGGCGATGGCTGAAACTGTGGAAATGATCGCGGACGTGGTGCCAATATCGGTCAACGGATTGGCGGTAGGAGTGGAAAGAGCCAAGATCCGAGCGGTCGTAGAATCCTCTTAGGAAGACGAGAAAAGTCCCTCGCCAAGACGCTGTCGGCAAGGTTATAGCAAAGATTTGTTCGCCGTATCGTTCCCTCGTAGTCGCGGACGGCAGTCCGCGCAAACCTCGTCCTAGCAACGGTTCATGGTCCTAATTCATGTCCAATCATTGGAGACCTCTCCTACTCATGAGATCCGTTCTTCGCGGAACCGTTCGCCACCGGATACGATCATTCTCGAGACTTCATCCACCTTTAGCGGGCAAAGATAAAGTAGATCCGCATCGAGTCCCGCAAAGGGTTGAAGTGTGAGGACCGATTGCCATTAAGGTAGATCGTGGCGATGGGGACTTCCTGAATTGTGATGCCTGAGGATCGACAGGTGACGAGCATATCGAGTTCGAAGTCATAACCGTTCGGATCGAGTCTTAGGAGCGCAGGGATGAATCCGAAGGGAATCCCTCGAAGACCCGTCTGCGTGTCGCTGATCGCCTGGCCTGTGACAATCTTCATAATTCGGCGGGTCAACGAATTGCCAAATCGGCTTCGGAATGGAACATCGGTGGCGAAACCTCGAACGCCGAGGATCAGGTGTCCGTCCCCGGCCGCCGTGAGGGCGGATGCTACCTTGAGAATATCCGCGGGCGCGGGTTGGCCGTCGGCATCTGCGGTGACGACAACGACGGATCCGGGATGCTCCACGACGGCATGATTGAGGCCGGTCTTGAGGGCAGCCCCTTGCCGAGATTCACGGAATGGGCGACCCGGTGCACGCGGGGCAGCACTTGAGAGTTTCGAAGAGGGTGGAGAATTCAGGGCCGCTGCCGCCATCGATCACCAGGACCCCAGCAATTTCGGGCGCGGAATGAATGTCCCGTACGATCCGGATCAGAGCGGCGTCCGGTTTATATGCCGGGATCAGGACGATAGGCCGACGGTCAGGGGCCCGCGAAGTGTGGGATTCATGGCGGTGCGGAAATTCGAGTAAGATCCGGCTGATTTTATACGACGCAGGCTGCGAGTGATGACGCCAATCTATTGGGTGTGGGGACAGGTTCTCGTTACCTTGCGACTATACATGAATCGAAACGTCGTAGTCGCGGACGGCAGTCCGCGCAGTCCTCTTTCCTGCAACGGTTCATAGTCCCAATTCATGTCCATTCGTTGGAAACATTTCCTACTCACGAACCGCGGCGGCAATCAATTCCAGGACCCTGCGCAAGCCATCGTCTCCGCCGAGGCTGCCTTCCTGGAACGGGGTCCGAGGGGCAGGCTTCCAATTGTCGCGCGAGACATCGACATCAGGCGGTTGGGGAATGCGGGTTAGCGCGGGATCGTACTGCCCCTGGCTTCCACCCAGTTTGTAGAGAACCAGGTCGAGAGACGGGATGATGAAAAGTCCGAATCCGCCCGCGCTGGATTTATAGAAAGCGTCCCGTGGTGCTCCCGGCACGTGTCCATCGGCGTTGTGTTCGAACTGGAGGGTGAACGGTGTGTGGTTGTTATAGGGCGAGAAGCGGTTGCACTGGGCAATGTAATCGGCAGGCACGAGTTGGTGATTTCCCCATTTCCCTTCGCGAAGAAGGCAGTAACCGAATCGCAGAGCGTCGGTTGCGTGAACGGCGATGCTGCCGGCGCCGTTGGCGTGCGGCAGGGTGAAATCGCCACGATATAGGCAGTAATTCCATGCCCCCCAGCCCATGGGCCTACCGAGACGTTCTTGAATATATTCCTGCAACCCCATCCCGGTAATCCCGCGCAGGACGATGGAGGCGATATGAGGCGCGGGCGAAGAGTAGGAGTAGCCAGCCCCTGCGTTCGTCCAAAGCGGAACACGCAGCGAGGACATGTCGAGATCTCGTACATTCTGGCCGGGCACCGGTTTCAATGAGAGGGCCCTGCCCTCGACTACGGCTGTCGGCGCACCGCCTTCCCCCCAGTAACCTGCGGTCATGCATAGCAGTTGACCTAGAGAAATATCGGCTTTTCGAGGGTCATCGAGCGGCAAGGCTTGGGGCAGAAATTCCTTAGTGAATACCCGGGTGTCGAGTCCCTTCGGAATCTTGTCTCGAAATTCGCTGAGCATGATTCCGCAGGCGATGCTTGTGTACGCCTTCCCGGTGGAGGCCATGTCTGGATTGGCGTTTCGGTGTGCGCGGCCGAAGTACCGTTCGTAGACGAGGTACCCATGACGGAGGACCAGCAAGCCGCCATTCTGAGTTCCGCGTTGCGCAACCTCAAAGGCCTGATCGAGCTTGGAGACGTCCATGCCCGCCATGTTCCGGATCGAGACCGCATCGGTAAGCGTCCGCCAGCCGCCGGAGTCGTCCGGCGGCGGGAAATAGCTGGATGCGGCACCGGCGCGCGCCCGGCCAACGGCGAAGTCTACGAGGTCCCGTGATTGAAAGAACCCTGGGTAAAAACTATGCCCCTGGCCCTTCAAAACAATCAGCTTCACCAGAGACTCCGATCCTGCGTCCTTGTATTGGCGAAGAAGCTCCGCTGAGTTCTTCTGCAATGGCACCACGGTATCGACATCGCCGTGGATCAAGGTTACCGGGATGCGTGCTTTCGCTAGAACATCCACCCGGGAGATAGGGTTCAATGCCTCAGCGCGCTCGGCGAGTTGGGAAGGCGACAGGTCGTAGGCGGGAGCGGCGTTAGTAATGCCTGGATAGGTCTTGAAGTCGAAGACAGGATAGATCCCGATGATTCCCGCGACTCGCCCGGGATTAGCGATCGCCCAACTGCTTACCCAGAGACCACCGCGGCTGCGGCCGAACAGGCAAGGCTTTGCGGCGAAGCCACGGTTTGAAGTCAACTCTGTGTAAAGACCATTGATAGCGGTGTGGCTCTTCGGACTTCCATAAGCTTCGCCGACGTCCACGCCCGCAACAGCGATTCCGGCTGCCAGAAACTGCTCATGCATCCAACGCTCTGCTTCGTCGGGGTAGGCCGCTAGTGTGGGCGCATAGAAAATCCACGGCTGGGGCATCGACCGTTTCTCTGGTGGAGGAAGAAAGACGAAGGCCGGCCGGCCGATCACGGTGAATTGTTCGCCCGGCAGGACGAGCTTAGGGGGCGGGCCAGCGCGTGGGGATACGGTTGGTGGAGTGGGTGTCGCGGCAAGCCGGGCGGCGGCATCGGCGGCGGCGATTACCGAAACCATGATTACGTTAGCCAGCGCGCAGCAGAAACGGCGGCGGATCGCAAGAAAACGGGAGAACATAATCCGGTGCCTACAACCTGCGAGTCGATCGGTCCATCATCCAGAATGCGTCGGGATTCTTGGGAGAAGGCTGATTTAGAGGGAGCCCCTGACCCTTCTTAAGGGCGGGCATGGTGCGCGCATCCACCCATCTCTTGATCTCCGCATGGCCGTCCGCGAACGAGAACCCGCCCGCCCGATTGTGGTAGCTGGCTGGGAAATCGACAATTTTCCAGTTCGCCGGCTTGTCCGGATAACCTTCCATGCCCACAACGAACTCGCCGTCATTGATGCTATCCTCTCGTTCGTCTAGGAAAAGCCACGTCCCGCTCGGACCGGGATCATTGACATCGCCAAATTTCTTATAGATCCGGAATCCGGCACCGAAGCCATCGACATCGGTCGAGTCGAACCAGGCATTCATCGCAATGCTGCGAACGCGCGACTTGACGCCGGCGGGGGTCTTGACGGTGCTGGTGTCGGCCGGACATTTCCAGATCGCGGCGTTGCGTCCGCAGTAACTCCAGAGCAGGCTGTTTGTGAGGTCCTTGTTGATGTCCCAGTTGCTAGTGTTCGCGCCTTCAAAGTCTAAATCACCATTTACCCACTGACCTGGGCCGAACGATCGCGGGACACGGTCCTGGAAATCATCCACATACAGCCGCCAGGCGAGCATCATCTGGCGGCCATTCGAGAGGCAACTAATTCCCTGGGCTTTGGTCTTTGCCTTCGCCAGCGCCGGCAAGAGCATGCCTGCGAGAATCGCTATGATGGCAATCACCACCAGCAATTCAATGAGCGTGAACGCGGTTGTCTTGGCCGTTGCGCGCCGCCCGGATCGATGCTCGTCCACCTTCATGACAGTTATGTAACAGATGTCACGATTTTGTCGATATTGATCGTTGGCGTTGGACGTGAGATGTCGGGCGGGCGCATCCCGAAGTTGTGGGTATTCCTAATTCGCATTGCTCGCGATTTACCGATTTTTCACGTTTGCTAGCACGTTAATGATGCTCGGAGCAAAGCTGCGGAGCAGCGCCAGAGAGTAGCCCATGGCGGGAGCCATGGGCCCGTGTTCACAATAAGTCCAAGCCCCGCCAGGGGCGACAGAGATCGGCAAACGGCTTCGCAAATACTCGGGTAGGGATGGCCGTTGCCGGCCACCCCTGCCCCGATTCTCATGATGTCTCTCCGGGACAATCAGAAAATGGCCAACCTCCAAGCGCGGACTGCCGTCCGCGACTACGGGGCGACGGGTCATGGTGAGCGGAAGGCAGACCAGCAGTCCGAAGGCCTTTCCGACAGGCGGCAAAACGAGAACTGCTGACAAATGCTTGCTTTGAATTCAAAACGAAGATAGTTCCCCGCCAGATCGACTTAACACATATTCGACCGATCAATTCATGATGAACCCCAAACCCTACATTCCCGTTGAACGCATCCTGCTCGGCCCAGGCCCCAGCCCGGTGCCCCAACGTGTCCTGCGCGCCATGGCCGCCCCGACACTCGGTCACCTTGATCCTGACTACCTCGCCATCATGGACAACACCTGCGAAATGTTGCGGCAGGTTTTCCGCACAAAAAATCTGCTGACGTTTCCGGTCAGCGGTACCGGCATGGCCGGCATGGAGTGCATTGCGGTCAATATGATCGAACCCGGCGATGAAGTGATTGTTTGTGTCAACGGCGTCTTTGGCACTCGCATGAAGGATGTGATGGAACGTTGCGGCGCGATCGTTCACGCCATTGAAATCACCTGGAGCGATGTCTTCACTCTGGAACAGATCAAAACCGTTCTGGATCAGCATCCGAAGGTGAAGCTTGTTGGCATTGTCCACGCCGAAACTAGCACCGGCGCGCATCAACCGCTCGAGGGACTCGCGGAACTGGTCCACGGCCGAGGGGCGTTGCTCGTGGTCGACGCGGTGACCAGTCTCGGAGGTCATGAACTATGCGTGGACGATTGGGGCATCGACGCCATCTACAGTGGCACCCAAAAATGCCTCAGTTGCCCGCCCGGACTTTCGCCGGTTAGTTTTGGGGAACGCGCCCTGGCACGGCTCGATGCCCGGAAATCGAAACCGCAATCGTGGTATCTCGATGTCTCCATGCTGCGGAAGTATTACACCGACGGCGGAGGCGGTGGCGGACGTGTCTATCATCACACCGCACCGATCAACATGACGTACGCGTTGCACGAAGCGCTGGTGATGGTGCTGGAGGAGGGGCTCGACGCACGGATTGCCCGTCACGCAACAATGCATCAGCGCCTCCGAAACGGTCTCGAGGGCATGGGGATCCGTTACATTCCCAAGCGATCACTGCATTCGTTGAATTGCATCAACATTCCTGCGGGCGCAGACGACGCCGGCGTTCGTCGCCGTTTGCTGGAGGAATACGGAATTGAAATCGGTTCGGGCCTGGGCCCAATGGCCGGCAAAGCTTGGCGCATCGGCCTCATGGGTCATGGGGCGAGCATCCGCAACGTCGATCTCGTACTGGCGGCTCTCCGGGAAGTGTTGCGGTAAGCGGGATGATCGGGGCCGGATGACAACCGAGAGTCCCGTTAGCGGAACAAGTCGGTAGAGAACGGACGCTCTCCGGCTTTTGCACAAACGGTTTCGGCTTGGTTTTAATTATGTCCAACGCAGTTCTTAACCGATTGGCGACGTTGCTCTCCCGGACACGTCTGCTCGCGCAACCGGAGCAACTTGCGGCCTATGAGAGCGACGGGTTGACGGCGTTTCGCGCCCGCCCGTTGGCGGTGGTTTTGCCGGAAACCGCGGATGAAGTGATTGCTCTGGTTCGGTTTTGCCACCAGGAACGATTGCCATTCGTTGCGCGGGGAAGTGGCACCAGTTTATCCGGCGGATCCCTTCCGGTGGCGGGTGGCGTAGTCATCGCGTTGAATCGATTGAACAAGATTCTGCACCTTGATCCTGCGCAACGCATCGCCGTAGTCGAACCAGGCGTGGTCAATGCCGAGGTTTCAGTCATGGCGGCCCCGCACGGACTACACTATGCCCCCGACCCATCGAGTCAGTCGATTTGTACCATAGGCGGCAATGTAGCCTTTAACTCAGGGGGCGCTCATTGCCTGAAATACGGCATGACTTCGAATCATGTGTTGGGTCTCAAGGCGGTGCTGGCCACGGGGGAGATCGTCCACTGGGGCGGAGCCAGCCGGGAAAACATCGGACCCGACTGGTGTGGTCTCTTCACGGGCAATGAAGGGCTTTTCGGGATCGCGCTCGAAATCACGCTGCAACTGCTGCCCAAGGCCGAGTATTTTCATACTGTGCTCGCCGGGTACCGGACACTCGAGCAGGCGGGCGACGCTGTGTCCGCTATCGTGGCCAGCGGGCTACTGCCTGGCGCGATCGAGATCATGGACGCGCTGGCGCTGGAGGCTGCGCAGGCGGCGGTTCATGCCGAGTATCCCCCCGGATGCGAGGCCGTTCTTATCGTTGAACTCGAAGGGCCACGTGAAGTCGTCGAAGTGGATCGCCTGCGCCTGGATCAGATCATTATTGCGAGCCAGCCTGTTGAGGCCAGACCCGCCCGGGATGCCGAGGAACGACAGACTATCTGGAAGGGGCGAAAGTGCGCCTTCAGTGCGGTGGGCCGGCTTTCGCCGGATTTCATCGTGCAGGACGGCGTTGTGCCGCGCCGAAAACTCGGTGAGGCGTTGCGGCGAATTTCGGAAATGTCCCGCGAGGCCGGGCTCCGATGCGCCAACGTGTTTCACGCCGGCGATGGCAACCTGCATCCACTCATTCTCTACAAGGGCCGCGAGGCCGGGGCGCTGGATCGGGCTGAAGAACTCGCCGGGCGCATTCTGCGAATGTGCGTCGAAATGGGAGGCTCCATTACCGGTGAACACGGCGTCGGCGTCGAGAAGCGCGATTATCTTTCCGCCATGTTTAATGCAAAAGAAATCGATTGCATGAAGCGCCTGCGCGCTGCCTTCGATCCTTTGGGCATCGCCAATCCCGGCAAGATGTTTCCGGTTACCGGAGCGCCCGCCTTGCAACAACACGGGCTCCACCCGCTGGAGAAAGCCGGCGTTATCTCTCGCGAATGAAATTGCTTTCACGATCTGCCTTGCTGCATGAGTGAAGTTCTCCACCCGGGCACTCTCGATGAACTCGTTGACGCTGTGCGGTCGACGCAGCGCCTGCTCGCGGTGGGAGCCGAGACCAAGCCGCGACTTTCCTCGGTGGATGCGACGAAGCTTTCGATGGAAGGGTTGCGGGGAATTGTGGAATATGATCCCGGTGAATTTACCTTTACCGCTCTCGCGGGAACGGCCGTTCGCGAAATTGTGGCGGCCCTGGCAGAGCGAGGCCAATACATGCCGTTCGATCCCATGCTACTCGACGCGAGCTCCACGCTTGGGGGAGTGGTGGCATCAGGCTTGAGCGGTCCCGGCCGGTTTCGTTTTGGTGGAATTCGCGATTTCATTCTCGGCGTGCGTTTCGTGGATGGCGACGGACGTTTGCTGCGCTTGGGCGGGAAGGTGGTGAAGAATGCCGCCGGTTTCGATCTACCGAAGTTTTTTGTCGGCAGCCTCGGCCGCTTCGGGGTCCTGGCTGAAATGACCCTCAAAGTGTTTCCACGGCCCTCCTCCACGCTGACGTTAAGACTCGACGCTAACTCGATCGAGGCTGCCACCAGTATATTGCTGGGTGCGGCCGGCCGCCGATGGGAACTCGACGCTCTTGAAATTCCGCCAGGCGAGCTGCGGGTGGCTCTGCGTCTCGCCGGTCCGCCGCCGGCGTTGCAGTCGATTGCCAGCGAGATACTGTCTCAGTGGGATGGCCAGATCATGGCCCGAGACGATTCGATGGCGCTCTGGGCTAGCCTTGGTGAGTTTGCGTGGACACATCGTGACGGTGTGCTCGCGAAGGTGGTGCTTGCTCCGACACAATTGGCACGCCTACACCATTCCCTGCGGACGCTTGAAGACATTCGGATTCACGTGAGCGCCGGGGGAAACGTTGCCTTTGTCTCCCTGGCCGCCTCGGTGTTCGTTCCCGATCTGGACGCGAGACTGCGTGATCTGGGTTTGTCCGGTATGACGCTGCGTGGGATCGGCCCACTGTGGTTGGGACATCGTCGGGTTACCCAAATCGAGGGTGCTGTCAAAGAAGCCCTGGATCCAAAAAATCGCTTTCCATCCCTCGACGAATAAATGCTCCACTCAATTCCATCGGACCGCCACGGACCGCTCACAGAACCGATGACGCGAGCGATTGAAGCCTGTGTCCACTGCGGCTTCTGTTTGGCGGCCTGCCCGACGTATCAAGCGTTAGGCCAGGAGATGGATACGCCGCGCGGCCGGATTGTTCTGATGAAGCAGGTGCTCGAGGGCGGTCTTGCGTGGGAAGCCGCCCAGCCGCATGTGGATCGGTGTCTCGGCTGTCTGGCTTGCGAACCCGCTTGTCCGAGCGGCGTGCCGTACCGGGAATTGATCAGTCCGTTCCGCGCGCTCGCGAAAGAAAAGTTCAAACGCTCGGTCACCGGCACGTTAAGCCGATTCCTGGCTGCTCAGACGATTCCATTTCCGAGTCGCTTCCGTTTCGCCATGTGGGCCGGGCGCATGACCAAGCGGTTACGTTCCGTGGTTCCATCGGCGCTGCAACCGATGATAGATCTTGTGCCGGATGAAGTTCCGCGCGCGCAACATTGGCTCCCGGTGAATCCGGCCATGGGAGAACGTCGGGCACGAGTCGCGCTGCTCATCGGTTGCGCGCAGCAGGTGCTCGAACCGGACATCAATACCGCAACGATTGACGTGCTGGTCCGTAACGGAGTCGAAGTGATCGTTCCTAAGGCGCAAGGATGCTGTGGCGGATTGTCCTGGCACACGGGCGATCTCGAGGCTGCGCAAACCTTTGCTCGTCGAAATCTTGACGCCTTTCCCACTGGAGTGGATGCCATTCTGACCAATGCGGCCGGCTGCGGTTCGGCCATGCACGATTATCCTCTGGTGCTGCGGGGAACGTCGTATGCGGCCCGTGCTGATGTCTTTCGAAATAGAGTACTGGATGTCAGTGTTTTTCTGGCGCGGCTGGGTTTGCGTGATTTGCCCCGCGGCTTTGCTCCCGGTCGACGAATTGCCTATCAGGACGCCTGCCACCTGCTGAATGGCCAAAACGTTCGCCGCCAACCACGCGATTTGCTGCGCTCAATTCCTGGAGTTGAACTCTGTGAACTTTCGGACGGTCATCTCTGCTGTGGCAGTGCAGGCACCTACAATCTGGATCAACCGGAGATCGCGGCATCGCTGGGTCAACAGAAAGCGCGAGCCGTCCTGGCCACCGGAGCCCAGATCGTGGCGACCGGTAACATTGGCTGCCTGACACAACTCCGCGCGCACCTCGTCCGGATGGGTTCTTCGATTAAGGTTCACCACACGATGCAAGTGCTGCGCGACGCCTATCGGCAAGGCGACTGAAGGATGCGGTCTCGCGCCAGGGCAATTCGTTTGAAAGAACCGCGATGGAAAGGGCATGGGGCCCACGGGATGCCATCGCATCGAGCCGTTGGAAGTCGGAAAGTAGATGAGGAACTACTTCCCCGGAATCATCCACGGCCAGGCATAGGCCTGGAGCATAACAAGCACTCCCACGAGAATCGCAAGAGCCACACTGTGCCAGAAAACCGCGCGCAACACCGTGCCGGCGTCCGGACTGTCCTTGTGTCCGCCCGTTGCGACACTGGCCACAACGAGGCTCTGCGCGTCAATCATCTTGCCCATGACGCCGCCCGAACTGTTCGATGCAGCCATGAGAATGGGGGACAGACCGAGTTGTTCAGCGCTGATTTTTTGCAGATTCCCGAACAGCACGTTGGACGATGTGTCGCTGCCGGTCAGCGCGACACCGAGCCAACCGATGAGCGGGGAAAAGAAAGGGAAGAACCACCCGGTGCCGGTCATGGCGAGACCCATGGTGGTGTCGGTCCCGCTGAAACGTGTGGTAAAGCCGAGCGCCAGCATCAACGCGATGGTGAGCAGCGATACCCGCACGCGCCAGAAAGTGCGGCCATAGATCGCGAGGAGGTTCTTGGGAGCCAACCCAAGGCAGAAACCCGCGAGAACACCCGCAAACAACAAGGCGGTTCCAGTGGCAGAAAGAAAATTAAAGGCGAAAATTGCTGACTCCGCCTCCGGTTTGGACGCGACTGGAGGAACTCTCAGGACAGCTTTGTGCAAAAAAGGGACTTCGAACGAAGGCGCCCCGAGATCATTCAAAAAACTTTTCACCGCAGGTAAGCCCCACAGGAAAACGAAGACCGATAAAAAGACCCAGGGCAGCCATGCTTTCCATGCGAGCCCAGCAGAGACTTCCGCGCCAGGGTTGGCCGTCGTCGATTGTTCGCCTGCGGGTTGATTTTCAGCCGGTTTCCATAGCTTCATTAAAAACACCAAGGCGCCCATGGAAACGAGCGCCGAGATGATGTCCACCAACCAGGGGCCGTGGCAGTTGCTCATGAGAAACTGGGTGAAAGCAAAGCTCACTCCTGTGACGAGGCAAGCCGGCCAGACTCCCCGCATCCCACGCCAACCGGATTGCGCGAGGATGAGCCAGAACGGAACGATGACCGAGAAGAGCGGCAACTGGCGTCCCACCATGGAACTTAATGCCTGCAAATCCAGTTCGGTGATTTTTGCGAGCGTCAGCAACGGCGTGCCCAGCGCGCCATACGCGACCGGAGCCGTGTTGCCAATGAGCGCCAGCTTGGCCGCTTCGAGAGGCCTGAAGCCGAGACCGATCATCAATGCGCCGCTGATTGCGACCGGAGCGCCAAATCCGGCCGCGCCCTCAATGAACGCTCCGAAACTAAACGCGATGAGGAGCGCCTGAATGCGGCGATCTCGCGAGACGCCGGCGACCTGATGTTGGAGCACTTTGAACTGCCCTGTCTCGACCGACAAATTATAGATAAAGAGGGCGTTGAGAATGATCCAGCCGATGGGGAACAGTCCGAAAACCGCGCCGTATCCCGCCGCCGCGAGGGTCAGGCTCGGAGGCATTTGATAAACAAATATGGCGATGGCTCCGGCGACAATCAGTCCAGACAGCGCGGCGATTTGTGCGCGAACATGCCAGAATGCGAGGAGTCCCAGAAGAACAACTACCGGCAGCGCCGCCACCAGGGCGGACAGGGTGATGCTCCCCAGAGGAGAATAGTTTTGAGACCAGGCCACGCGTTTCAGCGTTGCCTTAATGTGTGTTTGTGTCGAGGTTGAAGGGAGAACGTCCTTCTCAACGCCGTTGCGGGTCGGTGGTGCGTTGGGAGTTCAAGCCGTTCATCGCAATGTCACAACTTCCACGTCTCCGCAGTGTTACCTGATCTCGGTCTATCAGAAAGCAATTTCCAATCGTTAACCATTCCGCCATGCCAGCTGATTCCCCTCCCCTCCCGGCGCTGATCGTGTGTGACGGTCGGGTCGGCTCCCTCCAGCTGGCTGCGCTGACCTTGCTGGACCGGCTTGTCGTCGCCCTGCATCGCGCCGGATGTGCGCCGATCCGTGTGGTGTGCAACGGCGAACGTCCAATTTTGAAGCGCGCCACCGCACTCGGCGTCGTGCCCGAATTCATCGATCGCCTCGTGCCAATCGACCGCCTCACGCTGCTGGCCGACTGTTCACTGTTGGTCCAACCTGCCGACGTGAAAGCCGTCATCGAACAGAAAGCTCGGCTCGCAACGGCCTCAGGCAGGTTGCTGCCCCTCGGCATCGTCAGCGAGTTTACCGGCGATGTCGTCCACAGCCTGGCGTCACTACCGACGATCCGTGCCACCGGCGTGACGGTGGCGGTGGAAGACACTGCATCAGCCCGCGCTGCCGCCGGACAGCTCTGGGCGTCGCTGGGGAATTCCACCGATGGGTTTGTCGACACGTTCTTCAACCGGCCCGTCGGTCGTTTTCTGTCGAAGGTCCTCGTTCACACACCCGTCACACCGAACCAGATCACCCTGATCTCGATGATCCTCGGACTGGTCGCCGCATGGTTCTTCAGCCGTGGCGAACATCTCGCCGGCATCCTCGGCGCGGTGTTGCTCCAACTTTCCGCGCTGATTGATTGCGTGGATGGCGAAGTTGCACGTGTCTCCTTCAAAGAGTCGCCCATCGGTCGGACGCTCGATTTCGCGTGTGACCAGGTCGTGCATCTCGCCGTCTTCGGCGCCTTAGCCTTGGCACTGTCTCACCAGAATCCAGATGGGCCAGCGCTCGCACTCGGCCTCAGTGCGGTTTGCGGCACACTGATCTCCATTCCCATCGTCATTCGAGGGCGCTGCGTGGCCGAGCGTGCGAGCGATCGGCGGCTGGATCGATTCATCGACCAAGCCTCGACACGGGATTTCACGGCGCTGGTGATCTTCCTTGCGATCGTCGACCGCCTGTCATGGTTCCTCTGGTTGACCGGAGTCACCGTGCATGTCTTCTGGATCATCGCACTGGCACTGCAACTCCCCGGTCGCCAATCCCGCCCCGCTAAATCCGTCAACACATGAAGACGGTCTTGCGCGTCGTCTTGCTGGCGGTCGGCCTGAGCGTGTTTGTCTGGTTTCTCCAGCGGGCAGGTCTGGCGGAAATCGGACGCACCCTCGCGAGCCTCGGCTGGCTCGCGCCGCTCGCTCTGCTGCCTTACTCCTTGGTTTATCTCGCCGACACGCTCGGCTGGCGTGCGGCGTTCGGGCGTGGACACACTCCGGCGGTGGCGTTTCACACGCTGTTCCGCGTGCGTTGGTGCGGCGAGGCGGTGAACAATATCGTTCCCTCCGGTTACGTAGGGGGCGAGGCGGTCAAGGTTTATCTGCTCCACAAGCGCGGCGTCCCCAGCCATGACAGCACGGTTAGCGTCATTGTCGGACGGACCATTCAAACCCTCACGCAGGTCGTCTTCATTGCGCTCGGCGCCGCGGCGTTCTTTCAACTCGCCCAGCCCGATTCCAGCGTTCGGCGTGCAATGCTATTCGTGCTTGCGGGAAGCGTGGCAGCCGCCGCAATTTTGTTTTACCTCCAGACGCACGGGATGTTCTCGTTGCTCTTCCGTCTGCTGGCGCGGCTGCGCCTGCGCTTCCCTGCCTTAGAGGCGAATCGCCCTCGACTCGAAGCCATTGATCGTGCAATCCTCCAGTTCTACCGCCATGATCGCCCTAACTTTCTTCGGTGCGCCGGCGGATACCTGAGTGGCTGGCTGCTCGACACTCTCGAAATCTTCCTTGTCGCAGCGATGGTCGGCATGCCTATTCATTGGAATTATGCGTTGGCGATTGAAGCCTTTATTGGCGTGGCGAAGATTCTCGGCCTGCTCGTGCCCGGCGCCATCGGCGTGCAGGAGTCGGGCATCGCGCTCGTCTGCCGTCTCGCCGGGCTGCCGGACCAGCTCGGATTCGCTTACGCGATCATCCGCCGTGGACGCGAGGTCTTCTATGCCGGAGTCGGCTGGCTTCTTCTGTATCTCGACGAAGCGAGCTTGAAAGGTCTCCGCCACCGCATCGGCACTGAAACAATAACAACACTTTGAACGCATTCATCTATGCGGCCGGCCGCGCCACGCGCCTGGGTCCCGCCTACGCCAACTCCCCGAAGATTCTCATCGAAATCGGTGGCCGCAGCCTCCTCGACTGGCACATCCAACGACTCGCCAGCGTTGGGGTGCGCAAAATCTTCATCGTGACCGGCCATGTCCGCAAAGCGGTGGCCAGCGTGTTGCCGGCGCTGCGCTCAGCCCACAACGTCGAACTGGATGAACTCGTAAACCTCGACTTCAACGAAGGCAGCGTGCTCAGCGTGGCCGCGTCGCTCCCGCTCGTCCTCGCCTGCGACTGCCCAGTTTTGATGATGGATGGCGACGTGCTGTATCCCTCCGAAATGCTCCGACGGCTAATCGATTCACAGCACCCGACATGCTTGCTGATGGATTGCAATTATTCAACGGAAGACGACGACCCGGTGCTGGTACCCATGCGCGGCGGCCAGCCATTTGACTTCAGCAAGGGCTGGCGCGGCGAGGCGGACCACGTCGGCGAGTCCATCGGCTTCTTCAAAATCAGCCCGGCGGATTTCCCGTTGCTCGCCGAGGAAACCCGACGCCGCGCCGCTGGCGCCGGCCGCCGCGATTCCTACGACGACGTGGTGCGGACGATGGTCGTTGCCGGCCGGTTCGGTGCCGAGGACGTGACCGGTCTGCCGTGGACCGAAGTGGATTTTCCGAAGGATGTCGAGTTCGCTCGATCCAAGGTGCTGCCAGCCATCCAGCGGCGCGAATTGATGATACGCTGACCCCGGGCGGGACGTCGTTCCGCCGACCGGAGGGTTTCGGGCAGAAAACACTAAACACTGCATGCGATTCGTAAGCTGCGATTGGGGAACTTCAAATCTTCGCCTGCGGCTCGTGAACG
The DNA here is from genome assembly GCA_009695205.1 of Pedosphaera sp. GTDB lineage: Bacteria > Verrucomicrobiota > Verrucomicrobiia > Limisphaerales > UBA9464 > SIBK01. The sequence goes on from SIBK01000079.1 coordinate 21,909, forward strand.
ATCTGGGCGCCGTGGAGCGTGAGGTCAATTCCATCGACGGCACCGCGAAGCTCGCCGCGCTCGAAGGGGATCGCGCCAGTGTTTTTCGCGAGACATTGCTCCGTCATCTCGCGGACTTGTCCGCGCCGGCCTCTCTTCCGGTGGTTCTATCGGGCATGGCCAGTTCAACGATCGGCTGGCACGAGCTCCCGTATGCCCGTGTTCCCTTCGCACTCGACGGACACGATGCCGTGCATTGCAAGATCGACGAGCGGTTTTGCCTCATTTCCGGCCTCTGCACCTGTGCGGACATCTTGCGCGGAGAAGAGACGGAAGCCGTCGGACTCGCGTCCTGGTTGGGGCAAAGTCTCCCGAACGCGGCGATGTTTGTGCTGCCCGGAACACATTCCAAGCACCTGGAAGTGCGCGACGGTGCGATCATCGATTTTCAAACCTATATGACGGGTGAGTTATTCGATTTACTCGCGCATCAAAGTGTTTTGCGGCATTCGGTGGACGCGGGAACCGCGTTCGATCCAGCACCCTTTGCGGACGGTGTCCGCGAATCATCGCGTCCCCTGTCGTCCAGCCTCTTTCGCGTTCGAACCCGGCAGGTCCTTGATCGCCAGACGTCAGCATCCAACGCGTCGTTTTTGAGTGGAATTCTGATCGGCACCGAATTGAACGCACTACGAACTCTGCCACAACGGATCGTCATCGCGGCGGGGAAGCAACTTCGCCTTTCCTACCGAACAGCGGCGGACGTCCTCGGATTGGGCGATCAGGTGACACTCGTAAGCTCGGAGCTCTTGTCGGTGATGGGTCAGTCCGTGATGCTCAAACGCCTTCTGCCCTGTTGATTCGTACACGGGAAGCCAAGCTCAGCCATACAATTCGCCGGTTCCACGCTTCTCACGCGAGCCATTTCAACGGGGCGCATCGTTGCAGGGGCCATTTGTTTCAATTCAGGTTCAAGGCGGTGCTGCCAACTTATGTGGAGCTCCGCAGAAGTTGGCTGCGGTTGCTATACGTCCCTCCGGGCACTTGGCATCGCAACCACTTGATAACCAAACCTGACACGTCCTGTGTCGGGCTTCTTTCTGGTGCAAAGATCCCCCCGTGACGCCCATTCATCGAGGGACACGTAAACCGAGGCAACGGCCTGCGAGAAATCTCCTCATTGGCCTGTAAATCCTTGAAGTTTCGTATCTTCGAAAGTTTTGATACGGACTTGACGCTGATCCCGCTGAATCATGCTCTCGTCGCCGACGGTCTGCTCGATTCCGACGATTTCCTGGCGGTACTTTCCCAGCACATACCCGACAAACATTTCCAAATGGTTCGGTATTACGGACTGTACTCCAACAAGATGCGCGGTTGTGCCCGCAAGGCGAGCGGGGCAGACGGTGGGGCTCCTTGGCCGAAATCTTCACTCCCACCTCCGGTCAAGTTTCCCTCCCGTAAATGGCGCGACTTGATCTGGCAAGCCTGGCACACCGACCCCTTGGAATGCCCCGAGTGTCACAAGACGATCCGGATCATCGCGGTCATTGATAATCCCAGCGTCATCGAGAAGATCCTGCGCCATCTCAACCTCGGGTGCGGGCCTGCGAAGTTCGCCCCAGCTCGCCCGCCCCCATCTGCGGATCCCCCGGAGCTGGACCCCCAATTCCCGATCGACTCCGACCCGATGCCAGATTACGAAAACGTTATAACCGACTGATATTGAATACGATCAGTACTCACCATCGCGTCTCAATATTGCCAAAAACACATCCATCAGCCTCCATTTTCCCCTCTTTCGGCCTCAACCCCTTCTCCTGCCCACCGTTTGTCGGTCGCCAGCCACTCAATTCACTTGCTACCGCCCACAGACGGGG